>JAFQUL010000023.1 GCA_017408535.1 Clostridia bacterium | reverse complement strand
CCCACCGAGAGCTCCCTCGGAAGATTCTTGTAGTTTACCGATACCATCTTTTCATTACCCACGATATCACGGGTAGTGAAGGTGAAGGAGGCTCCGTCGCCAAGAGTTATCTTTTTGTTTTCAAAGGTACCGATGCGGTATTCCGGACCCTTGGTGTCAAGCATTATAGCAATGGGAAGTCCTAATTTTTCTCTAACCTTTTTAACAAGTTCTATCTTCTTAAGATGGTCCGGGTGTGCGCCGTGTGAAAAGTTAAGTCTTGCTACGTTCATGCCCTCACGGCACATTTCGGTAAGTATCTTTTCATTTTCGCAGGCAGGACCGAGAGTGCAGATTATTTTTGTTTTTCTCATTTTATTTCCTTTGCTTTTACAGATTACTTTTATTATACCGATTTTTTATATTTCTAACCCTTTTACATGATCTTGGATGCGAGCTTCTCCGCTTCAAGGAGCTTTAGAAATTCTTCTGTGTATTTCTCAAATCCTGCGGTATCTTCGGGGGTCGGTGAGACAACAGAGCGTGAAACATCCTTGAATACACACTTTGTAAGATATTCATCAAGTGACGATGTATCACGCTTATCGATCATATATGCCGCCAGAAGTGCCATTCCGTAAGGACCGCCCTCACCTGCAGTTGCCATGCAGGTAACGGGGGTGTTTACGGCGGCGGCAAGATAACGCTGACCTACACCGGGGGTCTTAAAGAGTCCGCCGTGTCCGGTAAGACTGTTTATAGTTACCTTCTCTTCCTTCAGAGTCTTTATGCCCAGACTCAGAGTCACAAGGGTAGAGTAGAGTATAGCTCTCATAAGGTTTGCAAGGTTAAAGCTGCTGTCCTGACGGCGGGCAACAAGCGGTATGCCGCTATTCACGCCTACACTGTGCTCACCTGCAATATAGTTGCATACCGTGACTCCGCCGCAGTCAGGATCTCCTTCAAGTGACAGGCGGTAGAGTCGGCTGAAAATATCGGTGTGGTGCACGTCAGCACCGAAGAGGACGGCGGCTTCCTTAAAAATACCGATCCATTTATTACTGTCGGCGGTGCAGTTGTTGCAATGTACCATTGCCACGGGACGGCCCTCTGGAGTGCTGATGATGTCTATCTCGCGGTATACGCGGCTGAGAGGCTTGTCAAGTACTACCATGGCGAATACCGAAGTGCCGGCAGATACGTTACCTGTACCGGGAGAAATAGCACAGGTCGCCACCATTCCGGTTGCGGCATCCCCCTCCGGGGGCGCAAAGGGAATACCGGGCTTAAGAAGTCCGCCGATAAGCCTTGAGCCTTCCTCAGTCAGACGGCCTGCACACTCGCCGGCTTTAAGTATCTTGGGGAATACCTTACGGGGGTCAATATCGTACCCCTCGGCTTTTATCATACTGCGGAAGATCTCCATCTTTTCGGGATGAAAATCGGTACCTTCCTCATTCAGCGGGAACATACCTCCCGCCTCACCGATGCCTATGCAGTTTTCCCCGGTGAGAAGATAGTGAAAATACCCCGAGATGGTGGTAACGTGACAGAGTCTTGAGAGGTGCTCCTCTTTATTAAGAACGGCAGAGAAGAGATGCGCTGAGGACCAGCGCTGAGGAGTGTTATAGTCAAGCGCCTCGGTAAGCCGGTCTGCGGCCTCTTCCGTTACGGTGTTCTGCCAGGTGCGGAATGGGACGAGAAGATTCCAGTCACTGTCAAAGGCAAGATATCCGTGCATCATACCGGATATTCCGGCACCGACGATACCGTCCCTGTCCTTTATTTTGCTAAGGGCATCTATAAATCCCTGCTTTGCATCCTCAAGATCGTAAGTCCAGATACCGTCAAGAAGGGCAGACTCCCAGGAGTGATCCCCCGACTCAACGGGCAGATGATGGCTGTTTAGTGTCACTGCCTTTATTCTTGTCGAACCGAATTCTATGCCCAGGTACTTGTTATCTTTCATATCTGTCTGCACCTCCGTGTTAAACACTGATTTAATTATAACATATTTTTCCTCTGTTGCAACCGCCCAAAGTAAAACTTTAGCTTAAAAAAGTCATAAAAACTTCCGCGTAACGGAGATACTGCAATAGTTTATGAATTATGACGATAAGTCCGCCTGCGGTTTTTGTCATGATCATAATATATTTTTACTTTTTTCAAAGGAGTTGACAAAATGAAAAAGTTATTCAGCCTTTTACTTGCCTTTACCCTTCTTTTTGCCCCGGTGCTTTCCGGGTGCAGTGAGGGAAGTGCCGGAGGAGCTGACACCACCGAGCCCTCCGTGACTGACGGCGGAGGTACCCCCGAAGAGACGGCAAAGCACGAGCTGTCTGTCTCTGAGGTCAAGAGCATTCTTGTATCGAATGATCTGAAGACCAACGTGAACTCTATGTGGAGCAGCGACGGGTTGTCATATCACGGCGGTATGCAGATGAGGCTCTGCCGTACCGAGCGAGGCATTTATACCGCATTTGCCCGTGACTTCGGAGCAGAGGAGACTACCGGGATACAGGAGTTTTACGTTGCAAAGGTGGATAATGACGGCAATGTGTCCATTCTTTACTTCGGTGAATTCAAGGTTTACGGCAATGAAATAGACGTAAACATAGGCCACGATATAAACGGTGATGTTATTGCTACAGTAATTGGACCTGATGACCTTGGGGTATTTGTTTTTGATAAGGATACCGACGAGGTGTCGGAATACGTTGTTAAGCCAAACTTTGCAGGTGAGAGCCCCCACGACTACACTATGGCTATGTTCGATTTCGAGAATCGGAAGATATACGCCTTTTATCCCGGTTACGGTGCAAACTACGTTCTCGGAAATTACCAGATAGACTGGTTTACCTTTGATCTGGAGACAGGGAAGTGGTCTGATACAAGTACATTTGCTTCATTTACCGAGATCGGCAGACATTGTTATATGTTCCCATTCCCGGACGGCAACGGTGGTGCGTATATAGCAAGCTGTCGGTCTGAGAGATCGGGTATCGTTGCAGATAAGCTTACGGTACAGCACGACAGGCAGTATATCTGGGACCGCATAGATCTTTTCCATATTCCCGACCTTACCTCCTCTGAAAACGTTACATATACTCCTGTTCAGCTTGGTGACGAGTCAAGGGGACTTGACGGAATCTGGACTTCCGTGAGCATAAGCAACGGCGGCGACGCGACTGTTGATTCAAACGGATATATGCATATAACCTATAGGTATTCTCTGCATGACTATCTTGGCACCAATGCCGGATACGATGATGAATACCAATACCGTCACGCTATCTATGACGGTATGGAGTGTATCTACAACGAGAAGCTTGATCTTGAGGATGACACCTACACTGGATACAAGCCGATGATCAGACAGAGCAGTGACGGAAAACTTCATATGATTGCCGTTAAATGTGGCGGTGATGACCTTATATTTGAGTTTTACAGTGCTGAGGATGAACTTGGCAAGAACTGGAAATTTGAAAAATCTCATACGGTAAATGGCATCACTGCCGCTTCCGTGTCTCTGACCGATACCCGTGATGGATCGATCCAGGATGATGTTCTCGGCTGCTTCTACTACCGTACTCACGGTAATGAATACAATATCTATAACGGGTATACGTCTGCAAACGTGCTTCACATTTCTCTTGATGATTACAGTATAACCGAGCCGATAGATATTCTTGAGAATTTTGATATCGTCCTTGACCCCAGACACGATAAACGCATCCCCCATACCGACGAACAGATACAGATTATAAGCACCGAAAACGGTACTTATGCCGCCATTATCACTAACTTTAAATATGGAGACAGCACTGAGGAATTTGTGATTGCAAAGATAGACAATAATAAGAAGCTTACTGTTCTCGCCTCTGACACGTTTAAGACTCAGCAGGACAAATATCTGACCATGACCGAGGGACTTGACGGTAAGATATACGTTTGTCTTCCCTCGGGACGAGATGCACATATTGTAGATTCGGGGCGGCATGCATACGTTATCGATACAGTAACCGATGAGGTCACTCATAAAGAGATG
>JAFQUL010000022.1 GCA_017408535.1 Clostridia bacterium | reverse complement strand
TAGGACTCAAGATGCTCTGTCATACCGCGAACGATTATGCGGTATGCCTCGTAGAGGTCGGCGCTTTCCTTGTCCTTGACGTTCTTATCGGCCCAGTAGTTTACCTTCTCAAGTACTCCGTCAAGACCCAGTTCAAGAAGGGTAGTGTATTTGGGTATCGTGTGTCCCTGGTAGCCGAAGGAGAAAACATGCTCGTCAAGTATAGTATCGAACAGCTCTTTTCCGTATCTGTCATGACCGTTGGGAAGATTTACCGATTTGAAGGGTTCAAGGACGTGGCGGAGCTTATCGGTTCTTGCCGCCTCCGCCGCGGGATCCGCTGCCTCTTTGTATGCCTCGTCATTAAACTCGAGTCCCCAGCTGAAATGCTCGAAAACGGGGTAGTCGGGACGGACTATACCTACTACCGCCTCGTGGGGGAAGATCACCTTTTCGGTAACGAGCCAGGAACGGACGATACCTCTTGCAAGATTAACGACGTAGGAATCCTCGGGATTCTCTTCAAAAACGTCTACAAAGGGGTTCATTCCGTGGTTACTGACCACGTTTATATGGGTATCCTCGCGGTGATTCCTGTCTCTGAGACGGGAGTGGATACCGTCCTTTGTCTTCTGCATTCGCTCGGTGAATTCAAGACGAATGTCGGGATTCTTGTAATTTGTCATATTGTTCATCTCCTTTGCTTAGCTGATGGTCACCTTTTTAAGGGAGAGCTTTTCTATCAAAGCTCTGTGGCGTTCCATATCTTCCTTTTCGGGAACGCTTCCATCGTAATAATCACTGAGGCCGAGCTGCTCTGCCTTTGATACACCCAGTCGGTGATAGGGCTCAAGCTGGACCTCCCTTATTCCTTTGTGCTTTTTTGCTGTCTCTGCAATGCCGGCAAAATGCGCGTCAGTGTCATTTATTCCCGGAATTATCGGACAGCGTAGTACTATATCTGCACCGCCGGCGGACAGCATTTCGAGATTCTTCAGTATAAGCTCCCGGCTTACACCGCAGAGCCTCTTGTGCTCCTCTTCGCCTGTGGCCTTATAGTCAAATAAAAAGGTATCGGTATACTGCGAGATCAGCTTTACCTTCTCGCTTGAGCCAAAGCCTGAGGTCTCAACGCAGGTATGTAAACCGTTTTCCTTCGCGGCCTTGAGTATCTCGGCTGAAAAATCTGCCTGATAGAGAGGCTCGCCGCCGGAGAGGGTAAGCCCTCCGCCGCTTTCACGGTAAAAGGATTCATCACGCATTACCTCTTTCATTATCTCGTCCACCGACATTTCCCGGCCGGTGAGTGAGAGGGCCCGGCCTACGCAGGCATCGGCACATTTTCCGCATCTGGGGCAGTCACTGTTTTTTACAGTGTGTATGCCGTCTGTAAAGCCGTGTCTGTCCCCGGGACAGACCGCGGCGCAGTCACCGCACCCGATACAGCGGGTGGGGTTGAACATAAGGACAGGTGCGGGATCAAGTCCCTCGGGATTGTGGCACCAGATACATCTGAGGGGACAGCCCTTGAGAAATACCACCGTGCGTACTCCCGGCCCGTCATATAGTGAATATCGCTGAATATTAAATACTATGCCCATAACTGTTTATCATTCTGCCGCCCAAAGGACGGCACGGATATTTTACGTTATTTGTGTGTCCGTGTCAATACATAAACGGTAATTAGTTTTATTTTTTTGGGGAGCTGTTTCCGTTCTCATCCCGGTCGGGGCTGGCGTCTGACGAAGGAGCAGTACCGTCCTTTATGGGATATCCCTCTCCGAAGTACTCAAGAGTGGACACGGGAAGACCTTTTTTCTTGAGTCTGCCCTCGATAAAGAGCTTCACCAGCATATAGATCACCGCAAAGAAGGGAACGCCCAGGATCATTCCGGCAAAGCCGAAAAGTCCTCCCGCTACCATAAGAGAGATGATTACCCACATAGAGCTGAGACCTGTCTTCTCACCCAGTATCTTGGGACCGATGATGTTGCCGTCTATCTGCTGGATCACGAGAATGATTATCGCAAACCAAAGTGCCTTGATGGGGTTGGCAATAAATATGATTATCGCACTGGGAATAGCACCGATAAAGGGACCGAATACGGGAATAATATCGGTGACCGCAATAACGATGGAGATAACGGGATAGAAGGGAATATCGAATATTCCGAGAGCGATGAAGGTCACAAGACCTACCATTATCGCCTCAAGGATCTTACCGGTAAGAAAGCTTCCGAAGGTGCGGTTGGTGTATCTTGCACCGTGGATCATAGCCTTTACGTGCTTCGGGGAAAAGATAGCGGAAAGTATCTTTTTCAGCTGAGCGATAAGTATCTCCTTTGAGAAAAGGAAATATATCGAAAGGACTACGCCGAAGAAGGCATTCTTCATCTCGGTGACGAAGTTCTCGGCAAAGGAGACGAGGAAAGCGCCCATTGCCTGCATGACAGAGCCTGAGCCGGACACGAAGCCCTTAAGCGACTCAGACAGATTGGTCTGCTCAAGGAAATCCTCAAAGTTGGCAAAGCCTGTACCCACAAAGGGAAGATTCTGAACGAAGTTGTCCGCCCAGCTCTGTGCAGATTCGATGTACCCGGACAGCTTGCTTGACAGCTCGTTGTAGCTTTCTGCGATCTGGGGGATCATCAGCACTACGAACACCGTTATCAGAAGAAGCAGGGCGAAATAAGTAGTAGCTACTGCAAGGGCACGGCGGAGCTTGCGGTGAGGCTTTTTCTTTGATACGAAGGCGAAGAGATATTTCTCCGTCAACTTCATAAGCGGATTTATCAGATATGCGATACCGAATGCGTATATAAGAGGTGACAGAAGCCCGAAGGTACTGCGGAGCACCGTACCTACGATGCCGCTGGATATGGCATTTGCCAGCACGATAGCACCGAAAGCACAAATGAAGACTACTATAACCACGTATGCGGCGATCGTCGTGTATTTTTTGTTCCAATCTATCTTGAACATCTTTCTCTCCTGACGTATATCTTAGTAGTATCCTACATATATATTGTACCCCTTTTTTTACCTAAGTCAATAGGTTTTCTTCGATGAATCAAGGACTTTTTTCTTTTTTTAGTATTAATGTCAATTTCTCATAACTTTGGATATACTATACTGAGAATGGGGGGATAAAAATGAAAAAAGAAGATATCAAAAATATACTGGATCTTTCAAGATCTCTTGTGGGCGGTTACATCGGAAAATTCGAATATCCCTGGCAGGCGCTGGAGGGCCTCGGCGATGAGATAATGCGTATAGGCGAATACCTGCCTCAGGATCAGTACCGCAGGGTGTCTGAGGACGTTTGGATATCGAGAGATGCCGCCGTGTCCGATACCGCTTACCTCGGCGGTCCTCTTATAATATGCCGCGGTGCGGAGGTAAGACACTCCGCTTTTATCCGCGGCAGTGCGGTAGTTGGGGACGGTGCGGTGGTCGGTAATTCCACAGAGCTGAAAAACTGCGTGCTTTTTGAAAAGGTACAGGTACCTCACTATAATTACGTAGGGGATTCGATCTTAGGCTACGGTGCACACCTCGGGGCAGGTGCGGTGACCTCAAATCTTAAGAGCGACAAAAAGACGGTGAAGGTACATTTTGAGGACGGAGAAATTGACACCGGCAGGAAAAAGTTAGGAGCGGTAGTGGGAGATCTCGGAGACGTTGGCTGCTCTGCCGTTCTTTGCCCCGGTGCGGTCGTGGGAAGGAATACAGTGGTATATCCCCTCTCTCTTGTGAGAGGTACGGTGGACAGCGACAGAATATATAAGAGATACGGCGATATTACCGAAAGAAGGTACTGAATATGGGCAGACTGTTTGGAACGGATGGGGTAAGAGGAGTCGCTAATGACCTTCTTACCTGTGAAATGGCTATGATGATAGGCCGTGCCACAGGCTCGGTCATGGCGGGCAGACGGCGGAGAGGGATATTCGCTCTCGGATGGGATCCGCGTACCTCCTCTGAAATGCTGGCCGCATCTGTAGCGGCAGGACTCTGCTCCTCGGGGGCAGACGTTATAATCCTCGGTGTGATACCCACCCCTGCGGTGGCGTATCTGATACAGAAATATAAATGTGACGGAGGCATAATGATCTCCGCTTCTCACAACGGCCCCGAGTTCAACGGTATAAAGGTCTTCGGCGGAGAGGGGTATAAGATACCCGACGAGCTTGAGGAGAGGATAGAGAGCCTGGCTCTGTCGGGTGATATTCCGCTGTCTTCTCCCTCTGATATAGGAAGAATAGAGCCGGCAAGCAATGCCTCCGATGACTATATAGAGTATCTTAAAAGCACGGTGCTTCACTCACTTGACGGGATGAGGATATTGCTTGACTGCTCGAACGGAGCGGTGTCTACCGTTGCTGAGAGGCTGTTTTGCGATATGGGAGCGGAGGTGACTGTCATCTCAGCCGAGCCTTCGGGGGAAAATATCAACTGTGGCTGCGGCTCTACCTCTATAGACAATCTGGTAGCCGGGATAAAGAAGGGTGAGTATGACGGAGGAGCGGCTTTTGACGGAGATGGGGACAGATGCATTGCCGTTGATTCTGAGGGAAATATCCTTGACGGGGACGATATCATGGCGGTATGCGCTCTTGATATGAAACGGCGGGGCAAGCTGAAGAAAAACACGGTGGTGGGAACTGTGATGACCAATTTCGGCTTCGGCAGGTACTGCAGAGAAAACGGCATTGATCTCGTTACCACAAAGGTCGGCGACAGATACGTGCTCGAGGAGATGCTCCTCGGCGGCTTTTCTCTCGGCGGAGAGCAATCGGGACATATAATATTCAGAGATCATTCCACCACCGGTGACGGACTTCTGACGGCGCTTCAGCTGTTCTCTCTGTCGGCGAGAGTGGGTGAGGGTCTAAACCGGCTTTCCGGCAAGGTTGAAAAGTACCCGCAGTCAAACGCCTCAGTACACGCCGACAGCGGAGAGAAGCTGCTTTTTTACACAGACCGCAGAGTCCGTGAGGCTATCGAGCGGGCAGAAAACGAGCTTGGCGACAGAGGAAGGGTAGTAGTGCGGCCCTCAGGTACTGAGCCGCTGATACGGATAATGGCTGAGGGTGAGGATGCTAAGCAGATAGAGCGGATAACAGAGGAGCTCAAAGCGGTGCTTGAAGCACTCTTTGACGGAGAGAAGAAGGAAATATAAGTCGGGTTATAGCATTCTCAAATTCAAATTTTTTGCGGAGGTATTCAGATAAATATGTGCGGAATAATAGGTTATACCGGGACGGGTGACTGTGCTGAGAAACTGCTGGCAGGTCTCTCCCGGCTGGAATACAGAGGATATGATTCGGCGGGGATATCCTGGTTTGAGAGCACGGGAGAAATAAAAACGGTAAAGACCTCCGGCAGGCTGTCGGCTCTCAGAGAAAAATTAGGAGATAAGCTTCCTCGGGCTTCTGCCGGGATAGGACATACCAGATGGGCTACTCACGGTGCGCCTACCGTCCTTAATGCCCATCCTCACTCAACGGAAGCGGTGTCCCTTGTGCACAACGGAATTATCGAGAATTATTCATCTTTGAGAGATTATCTGACAGAGCGCGGCTATAGCTTCGTCTCGGACACAGACACGGAGGCGGCGGTTAAACTGATAGATATGTATTACAAAGCGGAGAAGGATCCTCTTGCCGCCTTGACCTCTGCTGTCGCACACCTTAAGGGCAGCTTTGCTCTGGGGGTGATTTTCCGTGACAGAGAGGGAGAGATATACGCGGTACGGGTGGGCAGTCCTCTGGTGGTGGCATTCGGTGAGGACGGCAACTATATTGCCAGCGACATTCCGGCTTTTCTTGACTTTACCGACAGATATTTCCGTCTTGAGGAGGGGGAGATCGCCTGTGTCTGTCCGAGAGGGGTAAGAGTTACCGACAGAGACGGCAGAGAAAAAAGCAAGAAGATACTTACCGCCGAATTTTCCCTCTCGGCGGCAGAGAAGGGCGGATATCCGCATTTTATGCTGAAGGAGATCTGCGAGGAGCCTCGAATAATCGGTGACACGGCCGGGAGCCTCTCAGGCATTTCGCCTGAGGAGATACTTCCCGGGGATATTCTTGACGGGATAGTGAAGGGAAAGGGCAGTATAAGGGTAGTCGCTTGCGGCACCGCTATGCATGCGGGGCTGATAGGAAAGTATTTTACCGAAAAGCTGGCACGCATCCCGGTTGAAGTCAGTTATGCGTCAGAGTTCAGATATTCCGAGCCGATAATGAAGGACGGAGATCTTGTGATACTGATATCCCAGTCAGGGGAGACGGCTGACACCCTGGCGGCACTGCGAATGGCGAAGGAGCGAGGAATATTCACCCTTGCGGTGGTCAATGCCGTCGGGTCGGCCATAAGCCGTGAAGCGGACCGCACCTTGCTGACCCTTGCAGGCCCTGAGATAGCGGTGGCAAGCACCAAGGCGTATTCCGCACAGCTGACGGTAATGTATATCCTTGCGGCAAAGCTGGCGGCCGCCGCAGGCAGGATCAGCCGTGAGGAAGAAAAGGCTATCTGCGGAGGACTTACCGAAGGTGTACCCGGTGAGGTAGATAAGATAACGGCAAGGGCAGAGGAGATAAAAGCACTTGCAGGGAAAGTTGCCGCCGCAAATGACGTATTCTTCATCGGCCGCGGTATAGATTACTGTCTTGCCACCGAGGCCAGCCTCAAGCTCAAGGAGATATCCTATATTCATTCAGAGGCGTATCCCGCAGGAGAGCTGAAGCACGGCACGATATCTCTGATAACCGAGGGTACGCCGGTAATCGCTCTGGTTACCGACAAGAGCCTTTCAGACAAAACGGTAAGCAATATCAAGGAGGTCGCCGCCCGGGGCGGAGAGATCGTCGTTATCGCCGCAGAGGACGTCACCCTGCCGAAAGAAATAGCGCATGGGGCGTTTATCATCCCCGGAGGTATATATTCCTCCTTTTATGCGGCCGCTGTGCTTCAGCTGCTTGCATACCACGCGGCAGTCCTCCGCGGCTGTGACGTGGATAGACCGAGAAATCTGGCTAAGTCGGTTACGGTAGAATGAAAGTGCATTGAAAGTGCATATTATGTGGCTATAACTCGAAAGTTTTAGTGGCACTTTCTTACGAAAAATTCCTCAGGTGATGAAATCACCTGTTTTGCTAACGCAAAAACGGAATTTTTCCTGTAGTACTATGTAGCTATAACTCGTTAGTTTAAGTGGCACTTTCTCACAAGAATTACTCGGTGTCTGTGGGACACCGTTTTGCTAACGCAAAAACGTAATTCTTCTGTAAAGAGATCAAACCCTTGTAGGGGCCGACGCCCTCGGCGGCCCGAGGTTTGATGGCGCATTTAATCAAACGATAACCCGGTGTTGTAGTTGCACCTTCTTACAAGAATTACTCG
>JAFQUL010000165.1 GCA_017408535.1 Clostridia bacterium | reverse complement strand
CTACCGGCACCACGAAGAAAAAGCGAACCCTATGGGTTCGTTTTTTGTTTGTGCCCCGTTTGCCGTGCGAGGGGGCGAACCCATTCGACGACCCCGCTACCGGCACCATAAAACGACAGATTCCTGCGGGAATCTGTTGTTTTCAACTAAATCCACCCTTTCGGGTGGGTGAAATATTGCTTCGCAATGTGAGATACGCCTGCGCGTGTGAAATTCGCCTCGACGGCGAGTGGGTGGATTTAATTTCACTTGATGCGGCAGCATCAAATGATGCGGCAACATCAAATGATGCGTCAGCATCAAATGATGCTGTATCATCAAATTTCACAATTCACGTAGTGAATTATTTCACCGTGAGCCGGGCGAACGATTTCACTTAACACTAACGATTATGCTAGAGTTCGAATTCATACGTAAACAGCCGAAAATATCTTTTCTGTAGCCAATAGATACAAAGAGGAAAAGAACTATAAGACAACAAAAATCCCCCGAATAACGGGGGATTTTCCTTTTTTTATTATCAGAATCTGATGCGCTCTTCGATATAGTTCTTAAGGTCAGCGATAGCGATTCTCTCCTGCTCCATGGTGTCGCGGTTACGTACGGTAACGCATCCGTCGGTCTCAGACTCAAAGTCGTATGTAATGCAGTAGGGAGTACCGATCTCATCCTGACGGCGGTAACGCTTACCGATAGATCCTGCCTCATCGTAATCAACAGGGAAATACTTAACAAGCTCGTCGTAAACCTCGCCTGCCTTCTCGGAAAGCTTCTTGGAAAGAGGAAGAACTGCCGCCTTGAAGGGTGCAAGAGCGGGATGGAAGTGAAGCACTACTCGGGTATCGTTCTCACCGATAGTCTCCTCATCGTATGCCTCAACGAGGAACGCGAGAGTTACGCGGTCAGCACCGAGAGAGGGCTCGATAACGTAGGGAACGAAGTGTTCACCGGTAGCATCGTCAAAGTACTCAAGAGCCTCGCCGCTATGCTTAGCGTGCTGGCCAAGGTCGTAGTCGGTTCTGTCGGCAATACCCCAAAGCTCGCCCCAACCGAAGGGGAAGAGATACTCGAAGTCGGTAGTTGCCTTTGAATAGAAGCAAAGCTCCTCGGGATCGTGGTCACGAAGACGAAGGTTGTCCTTGTTGACGCCGAGATTATAAAGGAAGTTTGCACAATAGTCCTTCCAGTATGCGAACCACTCAAGGTCAGTACCGGGGCGGCAGAAGAACTCAAGCTCCATCTGCTCGAACTCACGGGTTCTGAAGATGAAGTTACCGGGGGTGATCTCATTTCTGAATGCCTTACCGATCTGAGCAACACCGAAGGGGAGCTTCTTTCTTGAGGTTCTTGCAATATTCTTGAAGTTTACGAAAATACCCTGAGCGGTCTCGGGACGAAGATAAAGCTCGGAGCTGGAGTCCTCGGTAACGCCCTGGTAGGTCTTGAACATAAGGTTGAACTTACGGATAGCGGTAAAGTCCTTCTTACCGCAGGAGGGACAAACTATACCCTCTTTCTCGATATACTCAGCCATCTCCTCGTTGGTCCAGCCGGCGGGATTAACGTCCAGATTGTTCTCTGCCGCATAATCCTCAATGAGCTTGTCCGCGCGGTGACGGGTCTTACAGCTCTTACAGTCCATAAGAGGATCGGAGAATCCGCCAACGTGACCGGATGCTACCCATACCTCGGGGTTCATAATGATGGCACTGTCAAGTCCAACGTTGTACTTAGACTCCTGAACGAATTTCTTCCACCATGCTCTCTTAACGTTATTCTTAAGCTCTACGCCGAGAGGTCCGTAGTCCCAAGAGTTTGCAAGGCCGCCGTAGATCTCGGAGCCGCTGTAGATAAAGCCGCGGTTCTTACAGAGAGAAACCACTTTTTCCATTGTTTTAGCTTTGTTGTCCATTTATTTGTTCTCCTAATAATTATTTACTGTTTAATGTCGTAAGGAAGGCGATAGCTGTAGAACATATTTATCGCATTCTTTATTTCCGGTTCAAATATCTGATTACCGTCTTCGTCTGCGGTGTACTTTCCGGGATAAGTAAGCTCGTAGCAGTTATAATCGGAATATGAGAAGATAAGATCCACGTTTTCAAGCAGGAATTCAACCGTGAGGTTGGTATCCACAAGCTCGTAGATCTTCTCATAAAGCTGAGCTACAGAGGTCTTATTCGAGGGGCTTGCCGCCCGTGACATAAGAGCCATTATGTATTTTACGGTAGTGGTTCCTCTGTTTTCACTGCCGCCGGTATAACCGTTAAAGCGAAGGAGCTGAGCCGCTCCTGAGCCGGCAAGTCTGGTATTGCCCTTGGGAAGATCGATCACGAGGTCCTGGAACTCGTCTACATATTCCATACTGCAGGGGACGTTAAAGTCAACGATTCCGATCTCATTAACAACAGCCTCAAGCTCCTCAACGCTGACACAGACGTGATAATCTATCCTGAGTCCTGTAACAGCCTCTACCTTCTGACGAAGGATATCAACACCCTTGGAGCTGTAGAGAGTACCTATCTCGATCTCACCGCCCTCGGCGAGAACGATCATATTGCCGGGAATATAGGTAAAGGTAAATTCCCTTTTCTCCTTATCCACACGCATAACTACCATGGAATCGGCCTCAGCGGTCCTGTATCTGAAAAGTCCGCTCTGACTCTCAAGAGTCTCGTCAGAGACCTCGAGCATCTCATACTTTTCAAGCTCCCAAAGCCAAAGGTTGGGATCGTAGTCATCAAAACGACCCTCCTGAAGGTCGGTACCTATCAGAAGCACGTTAAAGGACTGACCCTTGATCTCGGGAAGATCGTCCCCAATATCGGGGGGAGCGGTAGTCTCAAAAGAAATATCAGTATCCTGAGGATCGTCGGGCTGAGCCGCCTCCCCGGGAGTTTCTGTCATTGCGCTCACGGCATAGCTGACAGTGAAATATGCGATAAGGCCGAATACCACCACAGATATACCGAAGGTAATAAGAAAATTCTTAAAAGCAGAAAGCAAAAAAGCGTCCTCCTTTTCTTTGGTATAAACAATATTATATATTAAATTCGAAGATAATTCAATACTAAACTGTAAATCTTTTTTCTGCCCCATATTTTTCCTCAAAAAGTCCAAATAATATCTGAAAACACCCTGCTCTATAGTAGAAAACGCGAGTGTGGGCATAATAGCGGAACAATGCGAATAGATATGTATAAATTCAATTTCTTTACGGGGTCGGTATGCATATGATACTACTAAACGGCAGTAAAGAACGGTGCGAGATGCTCGGAGAGTACCTCGTGGATAATGGGGCTACGGTTCGCCGTGCCGCCCGCCGATTCGGGATCAGCAAAAGCACAGTACATAAAGACGTCACCGAAAAGCTGAGAGAGGTAAACCCTTCCCTTGCCGCCGAGGTAAAAAAGATCCTCGACAAAAACAAAGCGGAGCGCCACCTCCGCGGCGGCGAGGCAACCAAAGAAAAATACCGTAAGCTAAACTTCGATAAAGCTAAATAGAAAGCAGTAGAAACGAAAAAGAACCGCCGCGTTTTTTCGCGACGATTCTTTTTTATTATTTTACGATTATCTGACTCTTGCCTTCTTACCGAAGAAGATAGCAGCGCCTGCGCCGATAACAGCAATACCGGCAATTATCAGAACAGCAACGATGTTAAGGTCGCCGGTCTGAGCAGCATTACCGCCGGTGGGCTTCTGAGTATCAGCAGGAGTAGAGGTATCGCTGGGAGCAGTGGTATCTGCAGGCTTGTCAGTATCGGCAGGCTTG
>JAFQUL010000164.1 GCA_017408535.1 Clostridia bacterium | reverse complement strand
TCTCCGTTACAACTATATTTATGATGTAGTTTTTGATTACGGCAATGCCCTTCACCCCAACGGCCTTTATCTTGACGATCAGCTTCCCGGTCAGCTCGTTTACGGTAACATAATAAAGAACGTAAGCGGAAACGGAATCGCACTCAGCGGCGGTAAGAATATGACTGTCAAGAATAACATTCTTATAGATATCGGTGTTAACCCCATTGGCATGAACGATAACGGTATCTCCTTCCAGACGGATCACAAGGGGTATTTCTCCGGTATAAAGTGGCTTGATTATACTTCGGAATATATCACCACCCTTTATCCCGAGCTTACCGTAATATCGGAGGTCGACTATCTCTCCGGTAATATCGACGATCCCGGCACGGCTTCATACGCCGTGATCGAGGGTAACGTTCTCATTGGCGAGAGCGGAATTCTCAACGATCCTATAAAGAAGGATGAGGTAGACGTAAAGGCATATGACCAGTACACGATAGACGACGTTATAATCGCAGGCGGTCTTACCCACCTTTACAGCTCTATGAGAAATAACGTAATATATGATACAGACCCCGGCATTACCGAGATCGGCAAGGTCAAGGATGCCCTTGGAGAGGATTCTCAGGTTTACCGTGATATAATCAATTTTGAGAAGATCCCCTTCGAGTCCATCGGTATAATAAAGTAAGGAGGAACGGAAATGAAAAAATTATTATTTGCTTTTTTTACCGGTCTTTTCTGTACTCTGTTTGCCTTCTCATCCTTTGGCGCAGAGGAGGGACTTAAGGTGGTTGATAACGGCAGCACCGAATTCTTTCTGGGTACTGACCTCAAATGGATAAAAAAGGACATAAATGAAACTCTTGTCAACGGTATAATAGATGCTGTCAAGAGTAAGACCGGTGTTGAGCTGCCCCAGTCTATTGCTACCCATCAGCTCAAGGATAAAGAGATCATAATCGGATATATAAAGGATACCACCACGGGAGCCAAGAAGCGTCAGGAAGACGAGCCCGGCGTGTACTCTATTGATCTGGATCTGGTCGGCCCTCAGGGTTGGGCGATATTTACTACTGCTAAGCGCATAGTGATACTTACCCCGGAATCAGATTTTTCCACTGCAACAAGCGAGGCAGTTTATTATTTCCTCATAAACGGGATAGGCTATGACCCGGCAGAGCCTGCAGGTGAGACTGTCAGTACTCTGACTATTCCCGTTATCAACAAGGTAAAGAGCCTTTATCTTGATATTGATCATACAGTGGGTCTTACAGTTGACGGTACCGATATCGGCGAGTTTACTATAGTGTATCCCGCAGAAGCGTCGGAGACCGTGGCAGATCTTGCAAAAAATCTCCGCCGCGTGCTTTTTGCACTTACCGGCAGAGTTGTTAACATTACCGATGACAGTGCAGAGGCAGTTGAACACGAGATACTTCTCGGCAACACCAACCGTGGTGCATCCACTACATATTCCACCCTTAAGACCGAGAACGGTAATCTCATTATCGGCGGTGCATCCGACGAGGGTGTTGTAGGTGCACTTGAGCTTTTCTACAGAGAGCATCTTGATATCGTCGGCAAGACCTATGTGGGTGACTACGAGGATGTCGCTATTACGGGTATTACTCACGAGGGGGATGTTTTCCGTCAGGTAAACGAGCTCCCTGAATATACCACCTTCCTCCGCCACACAGTAGCATCTCTTCTCGGCACCACCGAGACTCCCTGCTTCTCTGACAGTGCTACCGCTGACAAGCTTGTTTCCGCTATCAAGGCAACCGAGCCCGCAAAGGGAAGTACCGTTTACCTTGTAAACAATACCGCTTCTTATTGCTCCTGCTCCGCTTGCGGCGGCAAGACCGAAGCTTTCTTCTCTACTGTAAACGCAGTTGCAAAGGCACTCTCCGGCGACGGCATCACCGTTGCGACCCTTGCATATAAGGAGACCCTTACCGCTCCTTCCTTCGCGCTGGAGAGTAATGTTCTCGTATACTTTGCCGCTCCTGATATGTGCCTCGGTCATGCTATCGACGACGAGACCTGTGAAGATAACAAGGCTATTGCTACCGCCCTTAAGTCATGGTCGGGTAAGGCAAGAGTGTACGTGCTTGATTTCTCCCAGGATTATAAGTATTATCCCTCCACTTTCCCGAACTTCGGCGTTATCAACTCCAACTATAAGTTCTATACCGAGAATGCAAACGGCGTAATGTTCGTATGGTGCAAGCAGGGAGCTGCTCTTGAGTACGGCGAGCTTCGTCTCGCGCTTATAAACCGCATCATCTCTGAGAGTATCGCAGACGATTCTTTTACTGCTGAGTTCAAGGAGATCATCGGCGAGCTTTACGGTCAGGATGCCGAGGCAATGGATAAATATATCAGTGCCTTTACGGAAAATGCGGCTGAGCACTTCACAATAGACACTAAGCCCTCTGAGCTTCTTCCTGTCGTCTGTGATGAGAAGGGACAGTACGACCTGGCTCTTGCAAAGGAGCTGTACGCTAACTGGAAGAGCGTTTACAGAAGACATGAGACTCCCACCGAGGATATCACCGGAATAAACGAGGTATTCTTCGGACAGAACTACATAAACTCTGATTACTATCTGACTCTCCACTCAAGAACACAGTTTACCGAATGGCTCAGAAGAAATATCGATGCACTTGATATGTACGATGTTACAAGAGAGCTTGCAGGAGTAAAAGAATAATTGCAACCGCCCCTGACGGGTAATCTGTCGGGGGCGGTTTTTGTCTGATAGCATAGGCGCGCATACTGCAGATCAGGTACGTGGCAGACCAATGCTCCCAAAGGGTTTTGACCTCTTCAAAAGGATTGATTTTATGTAAAAAAGGAATTGTTTTTCGGGAATGCTTGACATCGTGTTTCCCGAATGATACAATGTATTAAATACAATAATTATAAGGAAAAATGGTAAAATG
>JAFQUL010000021.1 GCA_017408535.1 Clostridia bacterium | reverse complement strand
GCAAGGCACAAAACCACAGAAAGCATAATAAGGGACAAAAAGATTTTTTTCATAATAACTACATCCTTTCTTGTGTTTAATTATTATTCAGCGTCGGTCTGGAAATCCATTCTCTCAAGAATTCCCGCACCTGCGTATTTCGGAACAAAGTCGAGTACGTCTTTCGCCTCATGAAGTATTTCTACGTCTGAGCGCTTATTCTCAGCATCATAGTAAAACAGCTCGGGATCTGTATCGAATTTTGAATAGTCGGTCTTCTCATCCGGCATACAGGTGTTTTCAACTATAGCATCACGCTCAGTCACCTTGATAAGTGCATCGGCAGTACCGGAACCACGGTAGATCTCGCCAAATGACTTTATTACACCCCAGGTCTCGGTACCCGAAATATAGTATGCCTCGCTTACACCGTCAAAATAATTTGCTTCCCCGAACACGTATGTGGATGTTCTGGGACTGAGTCCTCTGGTACAGTCTGCATAGAGGTTATTATAATTATGAATATTGGAATTTCGGCTGAGGGGCAATCTCTGTCCGCACAACATATAGAAGTTGTGGTGGAAGGTCATATTCATACATGCATCATACTCCCAACCGCCAAGTAGCATAGTTTTATCTATTTTGTAAAACTTATTGTAAGCTATGGTAACATTTCTTACGTCTGCCATATCAATGGCCTCATCGTAATCACTATCTTCATCCCAAAGATTTTTTCCGGCCTTGAAGGTATTATGATGTATCCAGTATCTGCCGTGTTGATCAACTTTACCGAAAGCGTAAAACTCTATTCCGTCAATAGGATAAGATGAGAAAGTAATATTTTTTATTTCTATAGAATCTGAATAATTAAACCCTATGCCAAACTGATAAAACTCAGCCTTGCTGCCGACACCCTCAATTGTTATATTGCTTGCACTCTCGATAAGGACTATGTTTGCCTGTCCGAGATTATGGGGTGTTTCTTCATCTACTTCCTGTACCAGTTCAATTCCGTCCGCCGTAGTAACGTAATTATATACTTTTTTCATCTTGGATGAATAGATAGTTACCGGCAAACCCGCAAGATTCTCTCCCTGCTTATCGGAAAACAGATTCTCAAAATAACCCTCTGCGACGGTTGAATAATCATCGGCACGAGGAGCTTCAGTTTCTGTCTTCCACTGGTTAGTTGTAATTTTGTCAAGTACACGGATGATAAGAGGCTCATTCATTTGCTGATTAGCCTTAAGAATCTCAATAAGGCCGGTATAGGTAGTACCGTTTATATCCATGGTTACGGTATTTTTTGTTGCGTTAGATACATAGAGTATCTTCGCATTCTCTTTTACCGTACCGTCATCATTATATCCGCCGATTCCCTCTTCATTTTTGAAGTGGGCATATCCTGAGCGGTCCTGTTTCTCTACATCAATGTCATAAATTATTTTACGGGCATAGCTATCACCCTCACCCTGCTCTATCTTTACGTCATAAAGACCTTTTGCAAGGCCGAGGATATAACAGTCAAGCATCTCCCCGTTCTCCAGCATAAGCTCTTTGTCAAGAACGGTATATTCTTCTGCATCTGCCTTTTTGTAGGAAATAACGTATTCACCCTTGGCAAGGTTCAGATATATTTGTTCGTTAAGACCAAGCGCGGATTCGAGTGTTATCATGTCAGGATTAACGTCTTCCTCCTTGACATCACCGGCAGATTTCCCACAGGAGACAACACAGAGCATAGTAAGCATCAAGGCAAAAATCAAAAGCGTCTTTTTCATCATTGTAATAACCGTCCCTTCGTTATACGTATTAACGATTAGATATACTTTGTATACCAATATATTAGTTATATACATTATATACGACCGATGTTTTATTGTCAATATTTTTATGTTTTTGAGGTGTTTTCACGATTTTCTCTCTTATCTTTTCTCCGGAAACTACAATTTTAGAGAAGAGAGAAGAACGAAGGGAGAAAAGTAAAAAAAACAAAAAGAAACGACAATCTTCTTTCGAAAATTGTCGTTTCTTTTTGGGGTGAGTAAACGGATTCGAACCGTCGGCCTCCAGGGCCACAACCTGGCGCTCTAACCAACTGAGCTATACCCACCATATGGCGTACCTGGAGGGACTCGAACCCCCGACCTACTGCTTAGAAGGCAGTTGCTCTATCCAGCTGAGCTACAGGTACAAAATGTGGAGCGGGTGATGGGAATCGAACCCACGCGACCAGCTTGGAAGGCTGGAATTCTACCATTGAACTACACCCGCATAATCGGTACTCGAATATAATACCACAAACGCAGTCCAAAGTCAAGAGGAAAAAGAAAAAAATCCTAAAAAATATATATCCTGCAGAACGTTCTGATACCTACCGTTCTGCAGGATATTCCGACTGTATTTATCCTTTTCTCAGTAGTGCCACAGCACATCTGATACCGTCGCATGCGGCTGAGAGAATACCTCCGGCATAGCCTGCACCCTCACCGGCCGGATAAAGCCCACTGATACCTACAGCCTCACATTCCTCTCCTCTCAGTACTCTGACAGGGGAAGTTGAACGAGTCTCGCTGCCGGTAAGCACTGCATCGGGAAGATAATACCCCGGCATCCATTCATCAAAGTCTCGTATGGCATCTTTGAGTGAGGAAACTATATATTCCGGCAGTACAGCAGACATATCTCCCGGTGTGCATCCCCTTCCGTAGGTGGGTTTTACCTCTCCGAATCCGGAGGAGTGAGTTCCGTTCATCAGATCTTCCATTCTCTGAGCAACAGCTCTGTGTTCACCGCCGCCTGCCAAAAACGCACGTCTCTCAAGATTTTTCTGAAGTTCTACTCCGGCAAGGGGATCGTCACTTCCAAAATCACGGGAATCTACCGATACCAAAAGTGCGGCATTGGCATTGGCACCGTCACGGGCAAACGTACTCATACCGTTGGTAACAACACCGTCTGCGTCTGACGCCGCAGCGACAACCGTTCCACCCGGACACATACAGAAGCTATACACGCTTCTTCCGCTTTTAAGGTGTGTAACAAGATGGTAGGAAGCGGCGCCAAGCTCTCTTCTGTCCGCATATCTGCCGTACATTATTCTGTTAATATGCTCCTGTGGGTGTTCCGCACGGACACCTATGCCAAAGCTCTTTGCCTCGAGAGCCGCACCCTTATCTCTGAGAAGATAGAATACGTCTCTTGCACTATGACCGGTGGCAAATATAACTCCTTTTGCGGGATACTCTTTTCCGCCTGCAGTAACTGCTGTGATCCGATGATCCTCTACAGTAATATCAGTTACCCGGCAGTTAAAATGAACCTCGCCTCCGAGAGATATTATTTTCTTTCTGATATTTTTGACCACAGTACAGAGGTTATCGGTACCGATGTGTGCATCTCCTCTGTACAGTATCTCCTCCGGTGCACCCGCTGAGACGAACTCGGTGAGTATCTTATATTTTACCGGATCGATCCGTCCCGGCTTTAATTTACCGTCTGAAAACGTACCCGCGCCACCTTCACCGAACTGCACGTTGCACCTGCTGTCAAGCTCTCCCGTGTTCATAAAGTGCTTGACTGCGGACTTTCTCGCGTCAACGTCACCGCCCCTTTCAAACAGAATGGGGCGGGCACCGGCTTCAGCAAGAATAAGTGCGGCAAAGAGTCCTGCAGGGCCACTGCCCACAACTATCGGACGGTAGTCAAGTCTGCTCTTCTCCATTCTGTATTCAAGTCCGGCCGCCTCCCTTACAAAGCTGTATTTTCTCGCAAGGTAAGTCTCTGTCTTTGCGTCAAGAGAAAGAATAAAGCTGACACGGTATTTGAGTGCATTTCTGTCAGAGGTGTCAAGCAGCTTGCGGGACAGTCGGATTATCTCCTCGGCCGTCACACTTCGCCCCAACACCTCTGACACAATGGAAGGAAAAAGCGATGGGTCTGTAAAATATTTCAGCTCCTCTGCCCTTTCTATCGGCAGAGTACATAATAACTCAATCACGTTAATCTCCATTCCGCCGTTTTTGCGGCGGCACAAAAATTCAGAAAATTCAAATGTGTTCGCTTATGCGATTATTTGAATTTGAGTGCGTGATAACCGGGCTTTATAAAAATGCCTATATTTCACGCTATTCTCCGAATTTTATTTTGAAAACATTATCTTCTCGCTGCTGAACATTTTTGCGAGAACTATCAGCAGAACAATGGATATCGAAACGTTTACGCAAAGGGTAGTAATGATATTTACCGTGGAATAAGAGAAAGCAAATATGGCAGTCATACACTGAACGCTGTTATAAAGCGGCGCAAGATACCAGATAGCCTCAGAAGGCGCTCCCTGACCGAACATTGACGTAATACCGATAAGCATAACAATTATCATAAGAGGCAGGACGGTGGTGTTTGCTTCCTTTACAGTCTTTGCAAATGCGGATATTATGGATATTATCGAAACTATAACAAGTATGGTTGAAAGAATGACGGCAAGAAGCAGAGCGTAATCAGATACACCGTAGGCAGAAGCATCCATTCCTTCAGCAGACATACCCATAAGTTTAGGTAAAGAGCTCATTGTTCCGAGAAAACTGGAAATACCGGAAAGCAGGGAGATAAAGCTTATACTGAGTATCTTACCGATAGCTATCTCGCTTCTCTTAACCGGGGTAACGAGCAGAGTGGCGATAGTGCCTCTTTCCTTTTCACCTGCGATAGACTCGGGGGCAACCGACATACAGCCGCTGAAGAGGAATACCATAAGTAACATGGGAAGCATCATTGAGAATACCTGTGAGGTAGTATCTTTTTCTGTAGCAAGGTCGTATTCCCTTCCCGAATTGTTTATATCGAATCTGTTCGATATAGAGCTCTCAAATGCATTAAGTATATTAGTCATATTGGTATATGCCTCGGCAGATGCTATCTGTGCGGAGTTGAAGAACATCTCCACATTAGGCGCTTTTCCCGATGAGTATATACTTATCGCTTTGTCAAAATCTTGGGGAAAAACCACCAGCAGATCACTCTCATTACTGTTAAGCCGCTCAATACCCTCATCATAGGATGATACCTCACCCATATCAACAAAATCAACAAGCTTAAGATACTCTTTGATATGATTTGAGGGATTGACAGCATCAACTCTGTAAACATACTCGTCGGGGGTCGAAAACTGTGTTGACAGACCGTCGCCCATAAATGAATATACGGCATAGATCATAAGACCCGGAAGTATAAGGGTGGTAATAACCAATCTGGGATCCTTAAAGAAGCGGGCAAGCTCTTTACGCATTATAGTGAGAATATTTCCCTTCATTCTGCGTCACCTACCGTTTCTCTGTATATTTCAAAGAATCTGTCCTCAAGGGAAAGATCACCCATTATGTCCACTGTTCTTCCGCAGCGTATCATCTCACCGCCGATAATAATGCCCACTCTGTCGCAGATCTTCTCTACCAGGCTAAATATGTGAGTGGATACTATGATAGTCTTTCCCTCCGCCTTCAGCTCAAGAAGGAAATCGGTCACCGCACGAGCGGTAATAACGTCAAGACCGTTCGTAGGCTCATCAAAAATGATGATAGACGGATCATGAACTATAGAAACGACCAGAGAAAGCTTCTGCTTCATTCCTGTTGAAAGATTGGCTATTTTCACCTCGGCAAATTTATCAATACCGAATTTTTCAAAAAGTCTCTTCTTTCTGCTGTCACGGACCTTCTCATCCACACCGTGAAGTGCGGAAAAGAAGTCATACATATAGTTCGGGGTAAAGAAATCCTCGAGTTTTAGTTCACTTGTAAGAAAGCCGATTTTTGCTCTTACCTCCCAGGGCTCCTTTACCGCCGAAGACCCTGCGACGATTATGTCGCCCTTATCCGGTCTTATAAGTGTAGATATCATACGGAGAGTCGTGGTCTTACCGGCACCGTTAGGACCGAGAAGCCCAAATATCTCCCCCTCGTACGCGGTAAAGGACACACCGTTTACCGCGATCTTTTTGCGCTTCTTTGTGCGCTCGATCTTCTGTTGTTTTGATGAAAGGCGGAAGGTCTTTTTAAGCCCCTCTGCTCTGAGAACCTCGTTCATTTATTTCTCCGTTCTGTTTTTTGGTATAATATTCAGTAATACTATCTCGGGGGGATTGAATATCCGCGGTATAAACGTATGATTTGCAAGTCCGCGGCTGATCACCAGACGCCCCTCGTGTACGCCTGCTGTGTATTTAGGGAAAATGCCTTGTCCGGGCGCATAAATACCCTGCCCGAATATCCGCCACTGTCCGCCGTGGGCATGACCCGAGACTGTAAGGTCTATATCCCTGTCCCTAATATACTTGGGGTAATATTCCGGGTGGTGACAGAGAAGCAGCTTAGGTCCGCCAAGAGCGGAAAACTCAGTAAGTCGACCGATATCCGGCGGCGGTGTTTTTTTGGTGTGGTGACCGCCCGAGGTAACACCGGAGGTAAGACCGCAAATATTGAGTCTGCCTCTTTTTATAAAGGTATTATCAAGCAAAACCGCTCCGCTGTTATCTATGAGCCGGATGGCATTGCCGTTCAGTCTGTCATGATTTCCGATAGAATAATACACCTCAGATATATCTGCCGCATCTTTAAGAAATGACAGAGCGTACCGCTCCTCCTCAAACCTCTCGAAAAGATCTCCGGGGATCAGTATCATATCCGGCGACAGAGTCCCGAGCCTTTCGATAACACGGGAGCATACGGGTCTGTCGTGAAGATCCGATACAACCACCGCTTTAAGCGGAGACGGTATATCTATACTTACAGTATATTCACTTACAGTTATATTCACGTGCTCCCTCCTCTTCTCCCATTTATTCTATTATACCACCTAAAAGACAGGTAATCAATGTCTCGGAATAAAAAAGTAACCGCAGTTCGAACCTTTCTGCGGTTACTCATGTATTATTCACCTATAATGAACTTATCGTCCTCTGTGAGATCAAGAATATCTATAGCCTTATTAATTATATCCATCACGAACGGAACTTTTCTCGGTGAGTGAATATCACTGCCATTATAAAATTTACATCCTGCCTCTTTTGCGAAAAAGTAAGGTGTCATAACAGCATCACTGTTCTCTCCCTCAATATCGTCAAGCTCAAAATTAAGCTCAATGCCTACTCCCTTTTCTGCCGCACGCGCAAAGATCCTGCGGTATTCACTGTCGGGAATTAATTTAAGGGCATTAACATATCTCATTCCGATACACGCGTCGGAAAGATGAGCAATGCCGATCTTTCTGAAAGGAAGATCCATATCAAGAACGCCGTCAAAACGCTTGATAAGAAGCTTGGCAAGCTCCTCAGAGCTTTCGTTACCGCGGCAGGTAAACCCGCCCATATGAAAATGGTTCAGCGGAATGATTATAAAATCCAGCTTTTCCATAGTTTCTTTAGCTATGCCGAGAACCATATTGAGGTCAAGATCTGTCTCGCATCCGAAAAGAAATCTAACTTTATCGCTCTTTGGCAGCGGCAATGATCTGCATATATACTCATAACACTGATCTTTATAGAAATCGTCCTCTGTGGGAATTCGTTTGGTATCCCACATATGATCGGTAAGACACAATGTTGTAAAACCGCGTTCCTCTCCGTATTCCAAAATATACTGGGGGGTTTGCATAGGATTTTGAGAACAGAAGGACAGCTGTGAATGTATGTGAAGATCGTGATCCGGCTTAAAACGCATTACGGTATACCTCCGCTTATATCTTTTTGGGAATTATACCACAATCAAAAGAAAATGTAAAGAAGTATTTATCTATTTACCTTGGTATTTTTTTGTGATATGATATAATCATAGTCATAACCGAAGGTGGTATAGCGTGAAATATAATTCAGGCATTTTTCTAAAGCCCGGTTATCACGCACTCAAATTCAAATTAAAAATGGGACTCTAACCCATTTTTAATTTGAATTTACTAAAATTTGTGTACCGCCGCAACAACGGCGGAATGGAGACTAATGTGAAAAAAAAGATACTTGAATATCTCTTAAGCGTTCCGAGTGGAAAGGTTGTCACATACGGTCAG
>JAFQUL010000163.1 GCA_017408535.1 Clostridia bacterium | reverse complement strand
GCCAAAAAATCCAAGTCCACGGACTTGGATTTTTTTTGTAAGACGAAAACCCCGCCATAGTGGCGGGGTTTCGTAACAAATGCATGGCTGACAGGCCAATAAAAGACGCACTTGTGCGTAGCCTGTAGTATTAGGGCTATGCCCGAAACTGAAATACCACCCGCTATGCGGGTGGATTATTATTTGTCGCCGAAATTGGCGTCAAGACCTTTTTCTGCAAGCTCGATGTACTTGGATGCTCTGAAGTTATAGGGTTGTCTAAATGCGTAATATATTGCCTCATAGGCGATATCCTTGCCGTCTGCCTCGAGCATCTCTCTGTATTCCTCGGGTGTAAATACGAATCTTTTTACCGGGATACCGGTGAGATAACCCGCAAAGGTAAGAGATACAGCGTATTTACCAAGACCCTCTGCCAGACGGACACCGTCTGTGGTGAAGGTATCTCCTATGTAGGAGGAACGCATGATCTCAACGGTAACACCGGATGGAACTATGCCGGAAAAGTCGTCCCCGGGAAGGATTTCCTTCTGCATAGCATCAAGAATACCCTCATACATAGCAGTTCTGTCATTTGAGAACTCTGCAAAATTCGGAATATCATAGCCGTTCTGATATGCCCACGCCATATTCCAGATGACCTTTACGCTAGGATTTTTAGCATTTTCTTTTACCGCGTCAAGGAGTGCGGAGTAGCTCTTGTCTCTTACGTCAAAGCAGTCTCCGGTGAAGGCGATAACGTCCCATTCCTCATCTGCTACCGCTTCCGCGAGAGTGTAGCAGGACAGGGAAGTGCCGGACAGATCTGTCTTGCGGTATTCACCGCCGTTATCATCTGCTACGTATGAAGCAACGGCGAGGGAGTTTACTCTTTCCCTGAGCATATCGTAGAGATAGCATACAGAATCTGCGGCTCTGCCGTCGCCTACTGAGAGAACACGGAGAACGGGGGGCTCTGTGATCTTTGAGGGAGTGACCTCGTAGGGATTCAGGATAGCATTATCTACCGCTTCTCTTACTGCGGCGAGGTTAAAGAACATTGAATATTCGGGATAGTAGCTTACACCGAAGTTTTCTGCCTTAAGTCCGGTAAGGTAGGACGCAAATACCATGGCCGCAAGATATCTGCCAACGTAAAGTCCTGCGTGGAGCGCATCCTCATTGACGTGGTCACCGAAATACGAGGTACGCATATTCATAAAGGCAGTTCCTACCGGCACAGCACCTGAAAACTGCGGACGGGTAAGAACGGTATTACGCACTACGTCAACAATGGCATTGTGCATCTTTTCCTGGTCTCTGCCGTAAAGATCAAAAGCCGGCTTAGAGAAATATTTAGCATATGCCCACGTCATGTTCCATAAGAATTTAACATCGGGATTCTTACATCTTGCTTTTACGTATTTTGTAAGATAATCAAGATATGGCTCGATTGACGGAGCATAGCCGCTGTGAACGGTACACTGGTGGAACACCACGTAGTCCCATTCCTCATCGTCAAGGCACACATCCATATCTATCTGGGCGGGTACCCAGCTACCGTTTGAATTTTTCATATATCCGTAAAGCTCTTTGCCGAGAGCCTTGTTCAGGTGCAGCTCAACCGAACAGCCTCCAACCGCAAGGTAAGCAACGATTACCTCATCGTATCCGGCTTCTCTGAGAAAACCGGGAAGAAAATAAAGTGAATCACGGCTGAAGCTGTTACCGATAGAAAGAATTTTGATCGATCTTTTATCCATTTTCGAAATACCTGTCCTTTTTTTACTCATTATTTAATGAACATCGCATCGCCAAAGGAGAAGAATCTGTACTTTTCATCCACTGCGGTCTTGTATGCCGAGAATATATTGTCCTTTCCTGCAAGAGCGGAAACCAGCATCAGCAGGGTGCTCTCCGGCAAGTGGAAATTTGTTATCAGCGCATCAAGAGCCTTGAAGCGATATCCGGGATAGATGAAAATATCAGTGTCACCGCTTCTTTCGGTAAGAGTGCCGTCATCAAGAGAGGCACTCTCAAGAACTCTGCAGGAGGTTGTGCCTACCGCAATTATTCTGCCGCCGGCTCTCTTGCGGCTGTTTATCAGCTCTGCGGCCTCACGTGTTATCTCATAATATTCGGAATGCATTATATGGTCGGTTATATTCTCCGCCTTGACGGGACGGAAGGTGCCGAGACCAACGTTCAGAGTTACCTCTGCTATTGCGATACCCTTGTCTCTTATGCGGCAGAGAAGCTCCTCTGTAAAATGCAGACCTGCCGTAGGTGCGGCAGCAGAGCCCTCTGTCTTTGAATAAACCGTCTGATATCGCTCCTGATTCTCAAGTTTTTCGGTTATGTAGGGAGGGAGGGGCATAGTGCCTATCTCGTGTAGAACGGAGTATATATTCCGGTATTTATCTCTGTCATAGTCAAATCTGACTATTCTGTTACCGTCCTCGACTATATCAAGAACAGTAGCGGTGAGCTGACCGTCACCGAGAGAGACCGTGGTGCCGGGCTTCATCTTCCTGCCGGGGCGAGTGAGGACCTCCCAGGTGTCAAGCTCCCTGCACTTGAGGAGCAGTATCTCAAGAGCACCGCCGCCGGCTCTTTTACCGTATACACGTGCAGGAATGACCCTTGAGTTATTTATGACCAGGACGTCACCGGGATCAAGATAGTCGATTACGTCTCTGAATATTTTGTGCTCGATCTTACCGGTGTTTTTGTCAAGCAAGAGAAGTCTGGAGGAGTCCCTCGGCTCCAGCGGTGTCTGTGCTATAAGCTCAGGCGGAAGATCGTAGAAAAAGTCTGATACCTTAAGATCAGTATTAAGTGTCATTTTTTTATCCTTTTACAGTAATTATTCAGTACGGCAAAGATCATAGGTGACCGATGCCGATAAAAATTTTCAGATTTGTGCGTTAAATATTGACAATTCAAGTAATATAGAATATAATAGACGTGTACCCTTACGTTAACGGTAACGGACGGAGAGGGAACACATACAATAATAGATAGAGGCGCGTTTTATTATCAGTAGCGGCGAGCGGATGGCCATGCCGGGCCGATAGGTTTCCGTGAAAGGAATATTACGCCGAAGAAGACGGCATACGGCAGGTGCGGTCCTCTGGTTTACGGCTTTGCCCTCCTTATGACAAGGAGCAGATGAATAATCAGTAAACTGTCATCAAGTAAACTATATTGATGGAGAGCTATCATATAATTATCGTGCGGTATACTAAAAATGCCGTTATGCATATATTATATAACAACGGTAGCTGGTTTTCAACCGGTTTTTTTATTTTGTATGTGAATTCTCAGCGGAGGCAAATATTATGAGCAAGTTAAAAGACACAGTATTCACAGGCTCGGCTGTAGCCATTATCACTCCATTTACCAATAACACAGTTGACTACGGCGCCCTTGGTAAATTTATCGATTTCCAGATAGCAAACAAGACCGATGCTATCGTTATATGCGGCACTACCGGTGAGGCATCTACTCTTACCGATGAAGAGCACCGCGAGGCTATAAAATATGCAGTAGAGCGCAGTGCGGGCAGAGTTCCGGTAATTGCAGGTACCGGCTCAAATGATACCGATTACGCAATTGACCTTTCTAAATATGCCTGTGAGGTAGGTGCTGATGCTCTCCTTCTGGTTACCCCCTATTATAACAAGGCTACTCCCAAGGGACTTATCAAGAGCTTCCTTGCAGTTGCGGATGCTACAGATAAGCCTATAATCCTCTACAACGTACCCAGCCGTACCGGCTGTAATATAACTCTCCCGGTTTATCGTGAGCTTGCTAAGCACGAGAGGATCGTTGCTACCAAGGAGGCTTCCGGTAACATCAGCGCCATTGCTGAGCTTGCGGCAGAGTGCGGCGATGCACTTGATATCTACAGCGGTAACGATGATCAGATAGTTCCTATTCTTTCTCTCGGCGCCAAGGGCGTTATCTCAGTTCTTTCCAACGTAATGCCGAAGGAGACTCACGATATCTGCCAGCTTTATTTTGACGGTAAGGTAAAGGAGAGCTGCGAGCTTCAGCTTAAGCTGCTCGACCTGATAAATGACCTCTTTATCGAGGTCAACCCCATTCCCGCAAAGACTGCCTGCGCTATGATGGGCTTCTGCAGCGAGGAGATGCGCCTGCCTCTTTGTGAGATGGAGGATGCACACAGAGCAAAGCTTACCGAGACTATGAGAAAGCACGGTCTCATCTGATACCGACCCTTGAAAGGACAGTAAAATGACAGAAATTAAAATGATCCTGTGCGGTGCATGCGGCCGTATGGGTATTAACATAGCCGAATTTGTAAAGGATGATCCCGGAGTAAAGATAGTTGCGGGTGTTGACGTATCTCAGCCCTACGCAGGATGTTCCTTTCCTATCTACGGCAGTATTTCCGACGTTAAGGAATCAGCTGACGTCATAGTCGACTTTTCTCACCATTCAGTACTTTCGGGTATTCTTGAATATGCTGTTAAAAACCACGTTCCCGCTGTGATTGCCACCACCGGTCATAACGATGCGGAGATGGAGCTTATGCGTGGTGCGGCAAAGACTGTACCGGTGTTTTTTTCGAGAAATATGTCGGTGGGTATAACTCTCCTTATTGAGCTTGCCAAGAAATCTGCGGCGGCTCTTGGAAGTAAATTTGATATTGAGATCGTTGAAGAGCATCATAATAAGAAGCTTGATGCTCCCAGCGGTACGGCACTTATGATCGCCGATGCCATAAACGATTCCCAGAACGGAAGATTCAGCTACACCTTTGACCGCCATAGCGAACGCAGAGAGCGTGACTCTGACGAGATCGGTATCCACTCTGTCCGTGGCGGCAGTATCGTAGGTGAGCATCAGGTCATCTTTGCAGGCAATTCCGAGGTGGTTCGTCTCAGTCACAGCGCAGGCTCCAGAATGGTGTTTGCCGAGGGTGCGATAAGAGCCACAAAGTTCCTGCCGGGTAAAGCACCGGGTCTCTATTCAATGACTGATATCGTCAAAGAGGTAATATAATTTAATAAATAAAAGGGCTGTCGCACTGAAACGCGGCGGCCTTTTTATATTTTCTGCGGCATAAACGGGACAAAACCCCATATACATTTCATAAGGCAGAGCGTGAAATATGCCCGGCGGCTTTCATCCGCCCGGGGGTCATGTGCTCAAATTTGAAACTAATTAACTTTTGAATGGAGATCAAATATGGTGAAAAAAATCTTAGGTAAATGTACTGTTTTCCTTTTGGCTTTTACTATGCTTTTCCCATTGACGGTTATCCCGGTCTATGCAGAGGAGGACCCTCTGGCGATAGAAGCGGTCAGCGCAGTGCTGATGGAAGCCTCAAGCGGTAAGATCTTTTACGAGAAAAATGCAGACGCCCCATTACCTCCGGCATCTGTCACAAAGATAATGACCCTTCTGCTTGTAATGGAGGCGGTTGACGGGGGAAAGGTGAGTATGAGCGATACCGTCACCGTCAGCGAACACGCGGCATCAATGGGCGGCTCACAGGTGTATCTGAAGGTCGGAGAAACCATGACTCTTGAGGATATGGTAAAGAGTGTTGTGATAGCCTCAGCTAACGATGCGGCGGTAGCTCTTGCCGAGCATATTGCCGGCAGTGAGGAGGCCTTTGTCAAGCGGATGAATGAGAGAGCAGAGGAGCTCGGCATGTCCAGTACCAATTTCGAGAATACCAACGGTCTTGACGATACGGCAGATAACCATCTCACAAGTGCCAAAGACATCGCTATCATGTCAAGAGAGCTGCTGAAGCATGAAAAGATACTTGAATACTCCTCGACCTGGATGGACAGCATAAGAGACGGGGCCTTTGGGCTTACGAATACCAACAGACTTGTCAGATTTTACAGCGGCGCAAACGGACTTAAAACAGGCTCTACCTCAAAGGCTAAGTTCTGCATAAGTGCCACCGCAAAGCGTGACGGAATGCAGCTTATTGCAGTAATAATGGGTTCTCCCTCAGGGGATATACGCAATGCTCAGGCAAAAAAGCTCCTTGACTACGGTTTTGCGAACTACGGGGTATATACTTCACCGCAGATAGAGCTTGAAGATATAAGAGTTTTCGGAGGGGTAGACAGCTATCTTCCTCTTAAATGCATTGACTTTTCTTCAGTACTCCCAAAGGAAAATATAAAGAACGTCACCTATGAGATATCTTTGCCGGAATATATTTCCGCACCCGTGAAAGAAGGAGAACCTATCGGTCAAATAATATATAAAAACGGGGAAGAAGAGATAGGACGCACAGATATTTCCCCTCTGAGAG
>JAFQUL010000162.1 GCA_017408535.1 Clostridia bacterium | reverse complement strand
TACCGCAAGGGCGGAAAACCTATCCGGGAAAACGCACGCAAGCTGAAAAGCACCGAAGCCGCCCATGGAAAGACCGGTAAGGCTGACTCTGTCCTCATCAACATTGTATTCCTTTACCACCCGGTCGATAAGCTCCTTGACATGGAGGATCAGAGGGTCCCAAACCATATCGTTTTCTTCCGGGCACTGGGGACAAAGGGTGATCACCCTGAGATCGGGACAGGTTGCCGCGTGTCCGTTCTCAAATATTTTCGGGATCGAGTGACACCGCAAAAGGTCAGGATCACTGCCTCTTTCCCCTGAACCGTGAAGGAAAACGATCATAGGAAGCTTTTCCTTCTCCTTGTCAAAGCCGTCAGGGGTTGAAATAAGATATTTAAGTTCGATGTCCTTTGAGCAGGACATTGTCATAGCGGTCTGCATACTTTTTCCTCCTTTTCGGGGATACGTACCCTATTGTAAGAGCTTATTTTCTCACCTGAGCGGCAAGCCACTCGATACAGTCGGTCTTCTCGTATGCGATATCCCACACGTCATGATTAACGCCCTCGTAAAGGAACATTTCGGGGGGGTTGCCGTGAAATCTCAGTGCTTTTTCAAGAGACAGCGATCTTTCAGCGGGTACGATACCGTCATCAAGACCGTGGTAGAGTCTTATGGGCATACCGACAAGACGGGGAGTTCTCCACTCCATACCGCCGCCGCAGCATACTGCAAGAGCGGAAAATCTCTCGGGGAAAAGCGCCGCAAGCTGGAAGGAACCGAAGCCGCCCATGGAAAGGCCGGTAAGGCTGACTCTGTCCTCATCAACATTGTACTCCTTGACTACAGTATCTATAAGATCCTTTACGTAGAGAAGAAGGGGGTCCCAGATCATCTCCTCGGGACACTGAGGGCAGAGGGTGATAACTCTGAGATCGGGACAGGGCGCGGCATGACCCGACATAAAGATCTTGGGGATAGAGTGGCACTGCATCTCGGTGTAGTTGCTTCCTCTCTCTCCTGCGCCGTGAAGGAAAACGATCATAGGAAGCTTTTCCTTCTCCTTGTCAAAGCCGTCGGGGGTGGAAATGAGATATTTAAGCTCAAAATCCTTTGAAATAGTCATAGTCTGTTTTGTCTGCATAATATTATTCTCCTTTTCAGGTTTTGTGTTTTGTTTTATTCATCGTTCTCTTTGACACCGAGCAGGGCGGTTCTGAAAATTATCACACCGGTGATATGCACCGTAAGATACCCCACCGCCACAGTAACCAGGATAAGAAGATAACTGAGGATTACCGACCATATCTCCTGCCCTGTTATATCACTGTACTCGAAAAAGAACGGAAGTGTTTTATTCATAAGCTCTGTCAGTACCTTTCCGGTAAGTATGACTACTGCCGAAATAAGCGCACAGAAGGAATAAGCTGACGTTGCGGGAGAAAGACCGGGAGGGGCATATCTGAAGGCGGGATTTTTGCCTTCCGTGATCTTTGCAACGAGAAGAGAGACCGCCCAGATAACAAGGAGCCTCAAAAGCTCCGAAAGATAATTTGCCACAAGAAAGATCATCACCACCGGCAGATTCAGTCTGCCGCCGTATTCAATAAGATTTATGACAAGTATAAGCAGATAGCTTACAAGGGTGGCCGAGGCACCGAAGACCAGCGGAAGGATGGATCTCTTTACACCACCCGTGACCGAATAGTATATCACCGTACCGAATGCCACAAACATAAGTACAATGTCAAACACGCCCGAAAGGAAGTACAGTACCGTGGGCAGATAGGTGTTCATAAACATTATATCGGTATAAGTGCTGCTGTACAGATAGTTTAAGACTCTTGCCGCAACAGAGGCGATCAGCATTATAATAAAGCTGAGCAGAAGTATCTTTTTACGGTTGTTCTGATAATCTGCTTTACTCACGGAAAATCCTTGCATCTTTATCTCCATTCTGCCGCTATGCGGCGGTAAAAAAATTAAGCAAATTCAAATGTGTTCGCCTTGGCGAACAAAAATGGGTTAGGGTCCCATTTTTAATTTGAATTTGAGTGCGTGATAACCGGACATTGGAGAAATGCCTGAATTATATTCACGCTATCCATCTTATATTCCGCCGCTATGAGGCGGTACACAAATTTCAGCAAATTCAAATGTGTTCGCCTTGGCGAAC
>JAFQUL010000161.1 GCA_017408535.1 Clostridia bacterium | reverse complement strand
CCGTCATTGTTATAGCCGCCGATACCCTCTTCTCTGCCGAAATGAGCATATCCGGAACGGTCCTGCTTTTCTACGTCAATATCGGTAAGAGTCTTGCAGGCATAGCTATCACCCTCGCCCTGCTCTATCTTTATGTCGTAGAGACCTTTTGCAAGACCGAGAATATAACAGTCAAGCTGCTCTTTATTCTCCAGCATCAGCTCTTTGTCAAGAACGGTATATTCCTCTGCATCTGCCTTTTTGTAGGAAATAACGTATTCGCCCTTTGCAAGGTTCAGATATATCTGCTCGTTAAGACCGAGAACAGATTCTACCTTGATACTGTCGGGATTTACATCCTCGCTCACTTCCGGGTCATCTTTCGGTACGTCTGCCCCGCCGCTGCAGGAGGCAAGGCACAAAACGACAGAAAGCATAATAAGGGACAAAAAGATTTTTTTCATAGAGATATGCTATCCTTTCCTGTGTTTAGCTATTATTCAGCGTCGGTCGGGAAATCCATTCTCTCAAGGATCCCCGCACCTGCGTACTTGGGAACAACGTCAGGCACGTCTTTCGCCTCATGAAGTATTTCTACGTCTGAGCGCTTATTCTCCGCATCATAGTAGAACAGCTCGGGGTCGGTGTCAAATTTTGAATAATCGGTTATACCGTCGGGGGAACAATCGTTCTCAACTATCTCGTCTCTTGCGGATACCTTGGTAATATTTTCGGTTTCGCCGCAGCTTAAGTATATGTCACCCCAGGATTTTATAGCGCCCCAGGTCTCAGTATCGGAGACGTAATACGCCGTCTCGACAGACTCAAAATAATTTGCTTCACTGAATAAGTAAGTAGACGTTCTCGGGCTGGGACCTCTTGAGCATTCTGCGATGTAATTATTATAATTGTGGATATTGGATTCTCTGCTGAGAGGAGTTCTCTGACTGCAAAGCAGGTAAAAATTATGATGAAGCGTTACGTTTAACTGATAATCGTATTCCCAACCGCCAAGCAATACCACCTTGTCCTGATTGTAGAACTTGTTATAAGAAATGGTAGCGTTTCTCATATTACGCATACAGATCGACTTGGGGTAATCCTGATCCCAATAGTTCTTACCCGAGTTGAAGGTATTATTGTGTATCCAATACCAACCGTTCGAGGTACACTCCTCCTGAGTACGGCCATCTGACAGGAAGTCTAAGGCGTGTTCGGAATAATTGGAGAAGGTCAGATTTTTTACCTCAATGGAATTAGCGTGCTCGAAGAAGAAGGTCACCTGGTAAAAGCCGGCATTACTTCCCACGCCTTCAATAGTCACGTCTTTTGTGTTCAGCATGGATATAACGTTGATGGTACCCCACATTTCATAACTGATATAGGGATTTTTCTCTGTTTCCTTTACAAACTCAATACCGTCGGGAGTAGTTACGTACTCATAGTCGTTGCTCAATAACGAGCCCTGAAAGATAAACGGCAGACCCGCAAGGTTCTCCCCCATATTATCAGCAAGCAGACTCTTAAAATACTCATCTGTGATACTGTCACCGTCAGCCGGAGGCTCACATCCGGGCTTGAACTGATTGGAAGATATTCTGTCAAGAACTCGGACAATGAGAGGTTCCTCCATGTTTTTCTTTGCCTCGAGTATTTCAACAAGACCGGTATAGGTAGTACCGTTTATATCCATGGTTACGGTATTTTTTGTTGCGTTAGATACATAGAGTATCTTTGCATTCTCTTTTACCGTACCGTCATCATTGTATCCGCCGATTCCCTCTTCATTTTTGAAGTGAGCGTACCCGGAGCGGTCCTGCTTTTCTACGTCAATATCGGGGATCACCTTGCACGCATAGCTTTCCCCTTCGCCATTCTCTATCTTTACGTCGTAAAGACCTTTTGCAAGACCGAGGATATAGCAGTCAAGCATCTCCCCGTTCTCCAGCATAAGCTCTTTGTCAAGAACGGTATATTCTTCTGCACCTGCCTTTTTGTAGGAAATAACGTATTCGCCCTTTGCAAGATTCAGATATATCTGTTCGTTAAGTCCGAGAACAGACTCTACCTTGATACTGTCGGGATTGACGTCCTCGCTCACTTCCGGGCCATCTTTCGGTACGTCTGCCCCGCCGTTGCAGGAGGCAAGGCACAAAACCACAGAAAGCATAATAAGGGACAAAAAGATTTTTTTCATAATAACTACATCCTTTCTTGTGTTTAATTATTATTCAGCGTCGGTCGGGAAATCCATTCTCTCAAGGATCCCCGCACCTGCGTATTTGGGGACAAAGTCAGGCACGTCTTTCGCCTCATGAAGTATTTCTACGTCTGAGCGCTTATTCTCAGCATCATAGTAGAACAGCTCGGGATCGGTATCGAATTTTGAGTGATCCGTTACCCAGTCTCCCTTACAGTCATTTTCAACTATCGCTTCACGGTCGGTAACTTTAACCACTATGTCATCAACTCCGCCGGTATTACGGTATATATCCCCAAAGGATTTTACCGCTCCCTTGGTTTCGTCATCGGAAAAGTAATAAGCACCGCTAACACCGTCAAAGTAATTTGCCTCACTGAACATGTACGTAGAAGTTCTGGGACTGAGTCCTCTGCTGCAATCCGCATAGTAGTTGTTATAATTGTGTATATTAGAATTTCTGCTAAGCGGCAATCTCTGTTCGCACTGCAAATAGAAATTATGATGGAAGGTCAAGTTAAGCTGCGCGTCATACTCCCATCCGCCAAGTATTACCGTTTTACCCGTTTTGTAAAATTTGTTATAAGAAAAAGTAAGATTTCTTACATCTCTCAGATCAATAGATTCATCGGCGTTCGCGTCTCCGTAAACTCCACTGTTATATTCTCCTTTGTAATCACTGTCATCGATCCTGTGCCAAAAGCTGCTGTATCCCTCCTTAAAGGTATTGTTATGTATCCAGACCCATCCATACTCAGTCAGCTTGTCCGCCGCCTTGATGCTCAGGGCATCAACCGGATACTTACTAAAGGTAATGTTTTTTACTTCAATTGATTTACAGTATTCGAAGGCAATGCCGAACTGGAAAAACTCGGCCTTTGTGCCTACACCCTCAATGGTTATATTCTCAGCGTTGTATACCTCAAACAGGTTCATCATACAGCCGGTAATAGCATTGCCCATTATGGGAGACAAAGCGACCGCTTCTGTAAAAACAATACCGTCAGGAGCAGTTATGAACTTATTGCGTGTATCAGTCTCTCCTATATCAATCCATACAGGAAGGCCGGCAAGATTTTCTCCTTGCTGATTTGAAAAAATACTTTCATAATATCCGTCCGGGACTGAAGAATAGTCGGACAAGCCGGGGGATACAGAAGTCGGTACCCACTGATTGGTGGTTATTTTATCAAGCACGCGGATAATGAGAGGCTCACTCATATGCTCTTTTGCCTGCAGGATTGCAACCATGCCGGTATAGGTAGTACCGTTTATATCAAGGGCAACGGTGTTCTTGTTTTCATTATTTACATAAAGAATCTTTGCACCCTCTTTTACCGTACCGTCATTGTTATAGCCGCCGATACCCTCTTCTCTGCCGAAATGAGCATAGCCGGAACGGTCCTGCTTTTCTACGTCAATATCGGTAAGGGTCTTACAGGCATAGCTGTCTCCCTCGCCCTGCTCTATCTTTACGTCATAAAGACCTTTTGCAAGACCGAGGATATAACAGTCAAGCTTTTCTTTATTCTCCAGCATCAGTTCTTTGTCAAGAACGGTATATTCCTCTGCATCTGCCTTTTTGTAAGAAATAACGTATTCACCCTTGGCAAGATTCAGATATATCTGTTCGTTAAGTCCGAGAACAGACTCTACCTTGAT
>JAFQUL010000160.1 GCA_017408535.1 Clostridia bacterium | reverse complement strand
TTCAAATGTGTTCGCCCCTGCGAACAAAAATGGGGTAGGGTCCCATTTTTAATTTGAATTTGAGTGCGTGATAACCGGACTTCAGAAAAAAAGCCTGAATTATATTCACGCTAATTCAGTTATCTTATTTTTCATTATACTCTATTTACAGGGGGAGGTCAACCGTTTTTGGGGTCTCTGCCAATCATTTTATGAAAAAAGCTGACTGATTCACAGTGATTTTATGCAGTCTGTTATGTTTTTGCCTGTATCTGCGACAAATAAAACGGGCTGTCCACCAAAAGGGACAGCCCTGCATATTCAGACTCAGATATTAGTATTTTTAATTATTTCCTTCAGCTTTTCCGCGCTGTTTTTAAGTGCGGCAAGCTCTGTGTCGGTAAATGAGAGCAGAACCTTGCTGTGTGCGCCCTTATGACCTACCACGTTGAGCAGACTCAGACATACGTCACTGATACCGTACTCACCGTGAAGCATGGTGGAGACGGTCATCGTAGTGTCAATACCGCTGAGCAGGCACTTGCAGATGTGGCACACCGAGATAGATACCGCATAGAATGTAGCGCCCTTTCTGGCAATAACTCTGGCACCGGACTTTCTTACGTAGTCCTCTACCTCCTTCTGGTTTAGCTCCGGATATTCTGCCGGACCGTTGATCAGAGACTCTCTGTACTCTGCTACCGGAACGTTGGAGATATTTACGATAGACCAGGGGATAAATGAGGAGTCACCGTGCTCACCGAGCACGTATGCATGAACGTTCTGCTGGTTTATTGAGTAACACTCTGCAAGGCGGGAACGGAGTCTGGCCGTGTCAAGAATGGTACCCGAGCCGATAATGCGCTCCTCGGGAATGCCGGAGCGCTTGCAGAAAGCGTAGGTGAGGATATCTACCGGGTTACTTACTATAATATAGGTTGCCTCGGGCGCGTATTTTGTGATCTTGGGAATAATATCCTTAAGTACGTCAACGTTTACCTGAGCAAGGTCAAGACGGGACTGTCCCGGCTTTCTTGCGATGCCCGAGGTGATTATTACTATGTCAGATCCCACCGCGTCAGAATAGTCGCCGGCATATATTGAACAGGAGCTCATACAGAAGGGTGTACCCTGACGGATATCGAGAGCCTCCCCCTTTGCCTTTTCGGGATTGATGTCGATCATGATTATATCAGAGGCAATGCCGCTGACGGTGAGAGTGTAGGCGATGGTAGAGCCTACATATCCGGTTCCAATAATAGTGACTTTATTCATATTTATGACCGTGCCTTTCGCATTGAATGGAGGTTTATGACTGAATGTATCCTCGGAAAAAGTATTGCTGCCGTGTTACAGTTCGATGGTGAATTCCTTGTAGATCTCCCGTGAGGCAAGGTCCTTCCAAAGGAATGTGCCCCCCTCAAGCGTCATATAGCTGTGGGGAGAGTTCTCCTTGGGGATAGACACCGAGCCGGGGTTAAGGTATCTGATGTCCTTTTCCTCCAGACAGTCCGGGATGTGAGTGTGGCCGTGGAGAAGAATGTCGCCCTCAGAGAGTGGGGGAAGACTTGAAAGATTATATACGTGACCGTGGGTCATGTAGACGAGACGGTTGCCTATGGGCAGGATAGCGTAGTCTGCGAGGATGGGGAAGGATAGCACCATCTGATCCACCTCTGTGTCGCAGTTGCCTCTTACTGCAAGGATCTTATCCTTTATGCCGTTAAGAAGCTCGATTACCTCCTTCGGCGCATAGCCCAGGGGAAGGTCGTTACGGGGACCGTGGTAGAGTATGTCGCCCAGCAGTACCAGTCTGTCTGCCCCTTCAAGAGCGAAAGCATCAAGAAGCTGACGGGTATACAGCGCTGAGCCGTGTATATCAGATGCAATAAGCAATTTCATAGCGATCCACCTACCGGTTTAGTCTGAAGCTGAAGTCCTGTGTGGACCTCAAAATCTCTTCAGCATAATTATATCATAGATATTGTCAGATTTCAATGAATTTTGCCGGTACAAACCGCCTTTTGGACTACAAAACCGGACTTTTCTCCATCTTGTTATTATTTTAACAAAACATAATCGATTTGTAAATGTAAAAAGGGCATATATTTATGTTTTTTCTGTTGCTTCAGATATGTAAAAATATTACAAATCATTCAATTTCCGTACGAATTGTAAATACTTCAGGAAGGCAGAAAATATCTTTTTTCAAGAACAACGGATAAAAGTATTCATTCTTCAATCTGTCAAATGCTAACCATTCAAATGTGAACGTACGATTACCGTTGCTTGCTATGAATTTTTCTCCCATTGCCGGTATTCCTGTGCTTGCAATATCCATTAAGAAATAAATGCAAAGCTCGTGGTAATGAAGATTATCAACATCTTCCGTAAAGAACGCCTGATTTAACCAAAGTGGACGAATGATCTTTGGGGTGATTCCCAATTCTTCCTGAATTTCCCTAATAACGGCGTTTTCAGCTGTTTCACCAATTTTAACTCTGCCGCCGGGCAAATAGTAATACGGGGATCTTTCATCGTGCATTGCTAAGATTTTATCGTTCGAAATCATGATAGCACATACTCTGTAATTAAATTTCCCGTTGCCTGATATGAAAGAAATATCCATTCAACTTTATTGTAACACAAAGTGTGCAGAAAGAATAATTCTTTCGCCGAATTTTATCGGTGTATACATAGGAGATATCTACGGTCTCCCGCGTACCCTCCACGGATTATCGAAGGCAATACGGTTACCCATTATGATAAAAGGACAGAGACTGAAAGTCTCTGTCCTTTCGGGATTTTGATGATTAATACTGATAAAGCTCAGCAAAAGGCTCAACTCTATCAAGGTTGTAGGTAGCATCGTACGCGATATCGTTTCTGCGGTACCACTTACTGCGGGTAAAGTCAGGAACGAATACGGTAGAACCGCCGAGAGTGATAGACTGCTCGCTGAGAGCGGTGATGCACATATAGGTAGCTGCATCGTAGGTATCAATGGGGGGACGGATGTCCTTCTTAACAGACTCAACGAACGCACTGATAACCAGCCAGTCCATTCCGCCGTGATCGTCGCAGGCGGTGTGGTTCTTCCAGATATCGTGCTTGAACTCCTCGATAACATCGTCTGCATTGCCCCAGAACTTTTTGGGGTTAAACTTATAGTCGCTTGCATCGTCTATGCAGAAGTATCTGCCGTCCTCAAAATAAGAACCCTTGGTTCCTCTGACGGTAAAGCCTCTGGAATAGTTACGGTGGAGAGTGGTGTCAAGGGTGAGAACGATGGTCTGACCCTTCTGGCACTTGATTACGGTAGTTACGATGTCGCCCTGCTTGAATTCCGTCTTGCCAAGAGGACTGTCTGCACCGCGCTCGCTAACTGCAAACTCGTGCATACTCTTGGAAGAAGATGCAAAGGAGTTGAGAGTAACGATACGGTTACCGTTGTTAATGTCGAGAAGCTTAGCGATAGGACCGAACTCGTGGGTAGGATAGTTATCGCAATTACGGTTTATGTAGTTGCGGAGACGGTAGTGGCGCCACTCCTTACCGTTGATGATCTCGCCTCTCAGGTCGTGATGATATCCGCCGGAGCAATGTACTACCTCACCGAGAAGTCCCTGACGGTACATATTGAGTACTGCAAGCTCTTCGTTTCCGTAGCAGCAGTTCTCGAGAAGCATACAGTGGCGGCCGGTCTCCTCGTAGGTGTGAACGAGCTGCCAGCAATCCTCAACGCTGTAAGCTCCGCCGACTTCCATGGCGGTATAAAGGCCTGCCTTCATTGCGGCAATAGCGATCTCTATATGGGACTCCCATGCAGAGGATACTATTACTGCGTCGAGTCCGGGATGCTTTACCGCTTCTTTGTAGTCTGTGTATGTAGCAGGACGGCTGAATCCCGCCTCTGCAACCTTGTCTGCTGCGTGTACGGTGCGGTCCTCATACACGTCACACACAGCGGTAACGCGAAGATTTTCCGATTTACAAAGAGGGAGCAGAACGCTTGTAAGAAGGCTTGTACCTCTTCCGCCGAGACCGATCACGGCAAAATTTAAAGTTTTTTCCATATAATTGTCCTCCGTGTTTTACTGTATTTGGAGCTTTTGTTTGAGATACCATTGTAACATATATGTTACCGATTTGCAATAAAAAACAAGAAAAAAGTCACACAAAATGTTTGTTTTCCCGTGTGTTCCCGCAAAAAGGTATCAGTACTGATAAAGATCGGCAAATGGCTCGAGTCTGTCGATATTGTAGTAGGTATCGGCGATATCGTTTCTGCGGTACCATTTACTGCGGGTAAAGTCGGGAATAGATACCGGTACACCGCCCATAGCAATGGACTGTTCGCTGAGTGCGGAGATACACATATAGGTGGCGGTATCGTAGGTATCGATAGGGGGACGGACACCAAGCTTAAGGGACTCAATGAAGGCAGAGCATACCAGCCAGTCCATACCGCCGTGGCCGCCGCGGGCTTTGTAGGTCTTCCAGATATCGTGAGCGTTTTCATCCAGTATGGGACCGGCATTGCCCCACAGATTCTCAGGATGGTCGCGGTGCTCGTTGTGCACCTTGTCAAGGTAGAAATATCCGCCGTCCTCATAGAAGGCACCCTTAGTTCCTCTGACGGTGAAGCCTCTTGAGTAATTGCCGGGAAGAGAGGTATCAAGGGTAAGAACGATAGTCTGGCCCTTCTGACATTTTATAACCGTAGTGCAAACGTCACCCTGCTTGAACTCAACGTCAGCCAGAGGGGAATCCGCACCCTTGGTCTCAAGGACGTATTCGTGGAGTCCGGCTGAGGCGGAGGAGAAGGAGCTGAGAGATACCAGACGGTTACCGTTATTTATGTCAAGAAGCTTGGCAATGGGTCCCAGCTCGTGGGTGGGATAGTTCTCGCAGTCACGGTTTATGTAGTTACGGAGGCGGTAATGGCGCTTCTCTTTGCCGCAGGAGATCTCACCTCTCAAATCGTGGTGATAACCGCCCTCACAGTGAACCACCCTTCCCAAAAGCCCCTTGCGGTACATATTGAGAACAGCCAGCTCCTTTCTGCCGTAACAACAGTTCTCAAGGAGCATACAGTGACGGCCGGTCTCCTCATGGGTGTGAACGAGCTGCCAGCAATCCTCTACGCTGTAAGCTCCGCCGACCTCTATAGCGGCATCAAGCCCCTGTCTCATAGCGGCAATGGCGACCTCTATGTGAGACTCCCAGGCGGAGGGAACGATCACGGCATTAAGACCCGGATACTTCACAGCCTCTCTGTAGTCTGTAAATACTGTAGGGCGGGGGAGGCCGGCTTCTTCCACTCTGTCTGCTGCCTCCTCGGCACGGTCCTCATATATATCGCATACAGCGGTGACACGTACGTTATCCTCTGCGCTGAGAGGAATAAACACGCTTTTCAGCAGGCTTCTGCCCCGTGAGCCGTATCCGATGAGGGCGAGGTTGATAGTCTTTTCCATTTTTCGTCTCCTTATGGGGTATTAGCACCCCGAATATAGGTAGTATAAAGATTTTAGTAGATTATAGCATACGCAAGGTCTATTTTCAAGAAATTATTTTGGGGAAAGCTATGCTTTTACCCGGTTTATTCCCCAGAAGCGGCAGCTTCTGAGGCGCCAGCTTCTGAGGCGCCAACTTCTGAAGCGTCAGCTTCTTCATTGTCTGTTGCAATTATGTATTTGTGAGAAGCCAGAGCTCGCTCTACCGCATCCTTTGCCGTCTGATGTGCGGAGGCGAAGGTGTCCTTCTGCTGTGCGATCAGATCGCTGAATACCGTTGGATAGTTGCCGGCAAGAGTGCTTCTGTATATCCATGCGGAATCCACGGTAAAGCCGTCTACCGTGATACCCAGCATCTTTCTTGACTGGGGATCGTTCATGTATTTGCCCTTCAGAGCAACGTTGAGGTATGCGGGTGCGGTATACCTGTAGGAATATGATGCCAGTGCCTCAAGGACCGCACCGGTCATATCGCAGTCAAGGCAGGTGGTGGGGATAGCAAATACCGTGTAATCCTCGCCCGCAAAGGTATGGTACTCATCCTGTCTCTCGTCATACTTGGGGAAGGGGAGAATACCGTAGTCACTCTGCATGTCACGCAGTGAGAAGCTCTCTATTGAGTGCAGTCTGTCTATCATAAACAGAATGGTGTCTCCCGCAAACTTGGCACAGAGGGTGTCGTAGAGAGAGCCGTCCTTCGGGGGAATATAACACTGGGGGGTAACGTTTACAAGGGTATAACCCAGCTCAAGAGCGGAGTACAGCTTGTCGAGATTGACGTCAAGCTCAAACCAATCTGCCTCGGTACGGAAGAATATGTTTATATCAAAGCTGCTCCAGAAGGCGTTTACCGTACCTGCATCTGAAATACCGATACCGTAAAGGTCCTCTGAATCTCTCTTTGTGTCACCGTTGAGGTCGGTATATACCTTACTGCCGAGACTGTAGAAGGTATCGTAGGTCCACTTTCCCTCATTTACAACAGAGTAGAGGTCTTCAAGCTCTGACATATCGTCATTAAGAGAGGCGTAACTCTTTGCTAACTCCTTGTTATAGAAGGTAGCGTACATAGATCTGATAAGGGTCAGGGACAGTGAGCCGGTAGCCATATAAAGAGCGTCTCCCAGCTGAGCCTCGGTACTAAAGCCGTCATACCACCAGGGCTTTGAGAGATCCAGATGCTTCAATGTGCCAAGGTCGGTAAGATATCTCTCGAAAACGTAGCCGGAGAGAGTGCCTACCGAGGCGGCGTATATCTGATAGTCATCCTCGTCTGACGCGTGCTGGCGGACGATCTCCTTGCCGTACAGGTCACGGGTGAGCTTTATATTTTCGATATTGACGTTAAGTCTGTCCTCAACGAACAGCTCTCTGTTGAATACCGAGTCGTTTACTACGTCGCTTGTGAGAAACTCAACGGTCAGCTCGTTTTTTGCACCCTCCTCGTCAAGGGACAGTATCCTTACAGTATCTCCCTTGAACTTAAGATTTTTCGGCAGTTCGTCTTCCTCATAATATATAGTGGTGTCATCGGGGATCGGGGTAGTCACGGAATCTGTAGTGTCGTTTGGCTGTGCGCTTCCTTCAACGGAACAGGCGGTGAAGGAAAACAGCAGTGTAAGTATAAGAACAATACTGATACTGGATCTCATTTTTACCTCCGTAATAACAGCCGGGCGGCTGTGTGTAAAAACACCGACAGTGCGGTCAGAAGATCGCACGCCGGTGTTTTGTCTTAAAAATTACTTAATGGTCTTCTTTGCGATCTCCTCAAGAGCGGATGCGATGAACTCGCTGACCGTCTTGGTTCCCTCGTCCTCGCCGCGGCGGGTACGAACTGCAACAGAGCCGGTCTCCTGCTCTCTCTCTCCTACTACAAGAAGGTAGGGGATCTTCTGAACGGTAGCTTCTCTGATCTTGTAACCGATCTTCTCGTTACGAAGGTCGCAGAATACTCTCATACCCACAGCCTCAAGCTGGTCGGCAACCTGACGTGCATAGTCGCTGTAGTATTCGCCTACGGGAAGTACAGCTACCTGAGTGGGGGCAAGCCACATGGGGAATGCGCCCGCGTACTTCTCGATAAGAAGGGCAAGGGTTCTCTCGTAGCAGCCCATAGAGGTACGGTGGATAATGTAGGGGATCTTCTTCTGACCGTCACGGTCGATATATTCCATACCGAACTTCTCCGCAAGGAGCATATCGATCTGGATGGTGATAAGGGTATCCTCCTTACCGAATACATTCTTTATCTGAATGTCAAGCTTAGGTCCGTAGAAGGCAGCCTCGTCTATACCTACCTTGTACTCGATACCGATATCGTCAAGTATCTCCTTCATGACGCCCTGAGCGTAGTTCCACTGCTCGGGAGTACCCTCGTACTTATCGGTGTTGTTGGGATCCCACTGAGAGAAGCGGAAGGAGCAGTCCTCCTTAAGTCCCAGAGTCTCAAGGCAGTAGACAGCAAGGTCAAAGCAGCCGCGGAACTCATCTGCAAGCTGATCGGGACGAAGGACGAGGTGTCCCTCGGATATAGTGAACTGACGGACTCTGATAAGACCGTGCATCTCGCCGGAATCCTCATTGCGGAACAGGGTGGAAGTCTCACCCAGACGCATAGGCAGATCACGGTAGGAACGGGCGCGGTTCAGGAACACCTGATACTGGAAGGGGCAGGTCATGGGACGGAGAGCAAAGCACTCCTTGGTTTCGTCGTCCGGATCGCCCAGGATAAACATACCGTCGCGGTAGTGATCCCAGTGGCCGGAGATCTTATAAAGGTCTCTCTTTGCCATAAGAGGAGTTCTGGTGCGGAGATAGCCTCTTCTCTGCTCCTCATCCTCTATCCATCTCTGGAGCTGCTGGATAATAATAGTTCCGTTGGGAAGAATTATGGGAAGTCCCTGACCGATACAGTCAACGGTGGTGAATATCTCAAGCTCACGTCCAAGCTTGTTGTGGTCGCGCTTCTTTGCCTCTTCTGCCTGAGCAAGGTACTCCTTGAGCTGATCCTTTGCTGGATATGCAACACCGTATACGCGACAGAGCATCTTGTTCTTGGAGTCGCCCTCCCAGTATGCACCGGTACACTGGGTAAGCTTAAATGCCTTTACCGCACCGGTGGAGAACAGATGAGGTCCTGCACAAAGGTCGGTAAACTCACCCTGACGGTAGAAGGAGATATCCTCACCCTCGGGAACTCGGTCGATAAGAAGGACCTTGTAGTCCTCTCCCTTTTCCGCCATCAGCTTCTTAGCCTCGTCGCGGGGAAGAGTGAAGCGCTCGATAAGGTGGTTTTCCTTAACTATCTTGGTCATCTCAGCCTCAAGAGCCGCAAGGTCGTCTGAGGTGAAGGGCTTGGGAGTATCGAAATCATAGTAGAAGCCGGTGTCTATTGCAGGACCGATGGTAAGCTTTACCTCAGGGTAAAGTCTCTTTACAGCCTGTGCGAGAATGTGGGATGCGGTGTGACGGAATACCTGCTTGCCGCCGTCATCCTCAAAGGTAAGGAGAGCTACCTCAGCATCACCCTCAAGCTTATGGGTCATACCTACAAGCTGGCCGTTAACGGTAGCGGCGATATGTGCACGGGTAACGATACCCAGCTCCTTAGCGGCATCAAAGACACTTAAGGGAGCGTCAGAGGAGAAAACCTCTCCGGTAGAAAAAACGATCTTCATAATATATAAGTCCTTTCTCTGAATAATTTACAGGAAAAAATAAAAAACCGGAACGGACGACAGCGTCCGCTCCGGGGTGTAGATAAAAATATCCGCACGGTTCCACCCGAATTTTTAACTCGATGGTTATTCTGTTTTTTGAAAAAAGCCGGTGGTAATCCCGATGCCGTCCGCAGACGCATTTCAGCCTGTGTGCGTCCTCTCTTTAGCGGCAGGTGATACCGAGACCGTGTCCTGCTCCTGCAAAGACAATAGCTTTGCACCCTTTAGTTTATACCATTTTCTCCGTTTTGTCAAGGAGTAGCCGCATATCTTTTTACTCGGCCGGGGCAAAAAAATGTGAAAAAATATTGACAAGGAGGAAAAAAAGTGCTATTATTACCACAAATCCAAGTCACGGAGACGGAAAATGAACACTTCACGTAAGTACAACGCATATTTTTACTTTTTCTTTAGCTTTGCTGCATTCTTTTTCGGCAAGGCTTGTTTGCGTTGCACTGCATAATATGACGTGCTCATTGTTTTAGTATGAGATAGACGCCGCAGTGTTAACGCTGCGGCGTATTTTATTTTGACTCGGATCCTAATACGTAATAATTTATCTTAAAGGAGAAAATATAAAATGGTAATACTTCTCAAAGAAAATGCTGAGGCGAAAAAACTTCAAAAGCTTATGGAGATGCTGGAGGCCAAGAACGTATCTGTCAAGATGACAGAGGGCCAGCATCAGACTATTCTCGGACTTGTGGGCGACACTACCGAGATCGATATAGAACAGCTCCACGCTCTTGACATAGTTGAGGACGTCAAGCGTATCCAGGAGCCGTATAAGAGAGCAAACAGAAAGTTCCATCCCCTTGATACAGTTATAAAGGTTGGGGATGTAGCTATCGGCGGCGGCAACTTCACTCTTATCGCAGGCCCTTGCTCTGTTGAATCCTCCGAGCAGCTCTGTACTGTTGCAAGGGGTGTTAAGGAGGCAGGTGCTCACCTGCTCCGCGGCGGCGCATTCAAGCCCCGTACCTCTCCCTACGCATTCCAGGGTCTCCGCGGAGAGGGCATCAAGCTTCTCCTTGAGGCAAAGGCAGAGACCGGTCTCCCAATCGTTACCGAGATAATGGATCTTTCCCAGCTTCCTCTTTTCAGCGAGGTAGACGTTATCCAGGTGGGTGCAAGAAATATGCAGAACTTCGAGCTTCTCAAGGAGTTGGGCCATACCAAGAAGCCCATACTTCTCAAGAGAGGGCTCTCCAGCACTCTCCAGGAGTTCGTAATGAGTGCGGAATATATTATGTCCGGCGGCAACCCCAACGTTATCCTTTGCGAGAGAGGTATCAGAACCTTTGAGACCGCTACCAGAAACACTCTTGATCTTTCCGCCGTTCCCATGCTCAAGCAGATGACCCACCTTCCCGTTGTGGTTGATCCCAGCCATGCGACAGGACTCGCCAAGCTGGTGGCTCCTATGTCCTATGCGGCGGCAGCCTGCGGTGCAGACGGCCTTATGATAGAGGTACACAACGATCCTCAGCACGCACTCTGTGACGGCAGCCAGTCCCTCACCCCCGAGGCATACGCTCAGGTGGTTAAGGGTGTTATGGCTATACGCGAGTGCACCGCAAGTATTGAATAATTTCCGAAATTGAATAATTTCTGAAAAGGATAACTTGACATGGAAAAAATTACGGTATCGGTCGCCCGTCCCTATGACGTGATAGTGGAGCGAGGCGCCGCTGTCAGGGCGGGGGAGCTGATAAGCGAGGTTAAAAAACCCTGCCGGGTACTTCTGGTATCTGACGATAACGTTTATCCCATATACGGCGGGACTGTGACCGAGTCGCTTTCCCGTGCCGGCTTTACCGTGTCCTCCTTTGTGTTTGAGCACGGAGAAGCCTCAAAGAATCCTTCCGTGCTGTTCTCTATACTTGAGGCTGCGGCGAAGGAGTCTATTACCAGAAGCGATCTTTTCGTGGCTCTCGGCGGCGGAGTTGTAGGAGATATAACCGGTCTAAGTGCGGCGCTGTATCTCAGGGGAGTGGATTACGTGGGTATACCCACATCTCTTCTCAGTATGGTAGACTCCTCGGTGGGTGGCAAGACGGCAGTGGACCTTCCTGCAGGTAAAAATCTCGTAGGTGCATTCCACCAGCCCATCAGAGTAATATGCGATCCCGACACTCTCGAAACGCTCCCCGAATATTACCTGACAGACGGAGCGGCTGAGGTGGTCAAATACGGTATGATCGCCGACAGCGATATCCTGTCTATGATCGTGTCCTCGGGAGTGGAGAGCAATATAGAAGAGCTTATCCTCAGATCTGTAAAGATCAAAAGGGATATAGTTGAAAGAGACGAGTTTGACCGGGGTGACAGAAAGCTGCTTAACTTCGGCCACACGGTAGGGCACGCCGTGGAGATAGCGGCAGATTTCTCAGTCTCCCACGGCAGAGGTGTTGCCTACGGCATGACAGCCATTACCGCGGCGGCGGAAAAGCTGGGGCTGGCAAAGGACTGCTCGGAAATACTAAAAAAAGCACTTGAAGCCGCAGGGCTTGACAGCTCTCTGCCCCCCTACAGCGGCAGTGAGCTGATAGACACTATGCTCAGAGACAAAAAGCGTGAGGGAGACACGATCACTCTGGTTATCCCCTCAGTGCCGGGTGAGTGCCGCCTTCAGGCGTTTCCGGTATCACAGCTTGGAGAGCTTCTGTTCGGGGAGGTACGGCCTTGAATATCACGGTAAGACCTTTTTGTGCCAAGGGTGAGATAATATCTCCCCCCTCAAAGTCCGGCAGTCACAGAGCACTTGTGGCGGCGGCACTTTCAGATGGACGCACTCTGGTAAAAAATCTTCTTTCTTCAGACGATATCACTGCTACCGCGGGGGCTCTCTCCGCTCTCGGAGCAAGAGTTGAGACGGGGGAGAGAAGTGCGGTAGTATACCCCGGTGGACGGGGAGACAGGATAGCAAGGATAAACTGTAACGAGAGCGGTACCACCGCAAGATTTATCCTGCCTCTGTCCGCATATCTTGCTACCGAAACTGTAATAACCGGCAGAGGCAGACTTCCCGAGAGACCCTTTGCTCCCCTTTGCAGTGCTATGCGCTCAAGAGGAACTGAGCTTTCCTCAGATTTTTTGCCTATAACCGTAAAGGGCGGACTTCACAGCGGTGTATACGAGATAGAGGGCTCTGTCAGCTCTCAGTATATCTCGGCTCTCTTGCTGGTGCTTCCCCTTCTTGAGGGTGACAGCGAGATAAGACTGCTTTCCCCTCTCGCATCCGCTCCCTATGTAAATATGACTCTTGACACCATGAAGCACTTCGGTGTTAGCGTCACCCAGAACGAAAAAGGCTTTTATATCCCCGGCGGGCAGAGATATCTCAGCCCCGGTGAGATATGGGTAGAGGGTGACTGGTCTTCAGCCTCGGCTCTTCTTGCGGCAGGCTTTATGTCGGAGAGGGGCATCACGGTAAAGGGACTTGACTCTGAGTCATTCCAGGGGGACAAGAAAATAGCGGAGCTGCTGTCGCTTTGGGGCGGCGAGGTCAGCTACGGCGACAATGTTCTTAAAATAAGTAAGGGAAAAATCCTCGAGGGTGACGCGGTATACGACGCATCCCATACCCCCGACCTTGTACCTGCGGTAGCGGTAGCTGCCGCGGCAAGAGTGGGCAGAACAGAGATAGTAGGTGCGGCAAGGCTGAGAGAAAAGGAATCAGACAGACTTGAGACGGTAGCCGCAATGCTCAATGCTCTCGGCGGGGAGGTGTCCGTTACTCCCGACGGAATGATAATCAACGGCAGGGGCAGACTCAGAGGCGGAGTGGCAGACGGAGCGGGAGACCACCGCATCGTAATGTGTGCCGCCGTAGCCGCATCTATCTCCGATGAGCCGGTGAAGATACTGGGAGCGGAGGCGGTCTCCAAATCCTATCCCGAATTCTGGCAGGATCTTACCGCACTCGGTGCCGAGATAACAGAGGAATAACAGAGAATGATGCTGGAACAACCGACTGTGGAAAGCCACAGCCGGTTGTTCATAGAAAATTCATACTTTTCCTATTGCAAAATCATTTCATCTGTGATATAATAATATCCGCACATAAAAATGAATAACTAAGCGGAAGCTTCGTTACCTATGAAATTACATTTCCTATGGAGAAGTACTCAAGTAGGCCGAAGAGGCGCCCCTGCTAAGGGTGTAGGTCGGGTAACCGGCGCGAGAGTTCGAATCTCTCCTTCTCCGCCAAAGAAAAAGGACAGTCTTTAGACTGTCCTTTTTCTTTGCCGTCGAAAGATTCGAACTCTCGTGACGGGGACCGGCGGGGGCTTTGAGCACGACCGCCGCC
>JAFQUL010000159.1 GCA_017408535.1 Clostridia bacterium | reverse complement strand
AGTCTCTGTACCAACCGTGGTATCATCAGAATCGGCAGTCACATCCGGTCCTGTAGTCTCGAGAGCAGTGTCGGTAACGTCGGCACATGCCGAAAAAGCACCGATAACAAAAATCAACGCAAGAAGCAACGCAGCAAATCTGGTATTATACATAGTGACTTCCTTTCAACGGTTGAAGTGGTAATCATGCAGTTTTTGTCTTGGATAATAAAGGAGCGTTCACCGGATGTGAATATTCCGGTTTTCACGTGAAGTAAGCGATCCGTTTGTCGCTATAACGGAAGCCCATTCATATAATAGCATAAAACCGGCAGAAGGACAAGTCCCTCTGCCGATTTTATATATTCACTTAAATTAGCCTTCGAGTATCTCGTTTATATCCCATTCGGAAATAATATAGATAACGTAATCGGGCTGTGCCTCACTTATCTTAGCAATGTTGAAGGTCTCGCTGAAGCATGTATGCATATAGGTGGTATTTCCACGCTCAGGGATAAGGTCGTACATCTGCATACTGTAGGAGTTACGGCATACGTAAAGATCAGGAAGATTTTCTCTCTCTGTAACGTAAGTATTTCCATCCATCATTTCTTCGCTGTACGATCTGAATGCGAGAGAATTCTCCAAAGAGTATCTTTCGATAGCCTTAATAACGGGAGACGTCTCAAAATTCATTGTTCTGAGAACAGAATACTCAGACACTGAATCAGAGTCATCGATACTGAGGTAGAAAGGCATATCGCCGAGACAGCAATAACTCCATGTCCAGTCGAAATCATTAAACTTTCTGGGTGCAGCATCAGGGTACTTCTCGGAGATGTAATTGAAGAGCTCTACGTATGCGAGATACGCACCGTACTCGGTCCAGTGGCTGTCGTAGTTATAGTAAAGCGGTATAGCATCGTTCTTATGAGCTTCAAAGGTATCTCTGACGTCGATAACAGTTGCACCGGCAGCCTCAAGCAGCTCAAAGGTCTGATCAAGCTTGGACTTGCCTTCTCCCTGTACAGCCACCTCCTCAGGCACAAGCTCAGGATAAACAGTGATAGCCGAAGGAGCGATAAGATATATCAGCTCACATCCGTCAACAAGAAGATTAAGCTTGTTTACCCTGGATTTTATGCGCGTGGTGACCTTCTTGACGTCACTGTCATCGAGGAGATTGTCATGTCTGAAATCAGGAAGCATCTTCTTAAAGAAGCCCTGGTTGGAGTAACCGATATGGGCATCAAATTCGTCCTGACCGTGATCGGGAACCTTAAGCTTGCCTGACCAGTTAAGAGCGTCACCGATCTGCTCGCCGTTATAGGACTGTGTAATAACAGCCTCAAGCTTAGGAGTAGAAGAGTGAATACGGATAGCAAAGCGACCACCCTCGGACTGTACCGAGAACTCGCCGTCGGGAAGAGTAACAGTTACAGTAGCGCCAACCGCACACTTACCAAAAATAACACCGTTATCACCGTCTGAATATGATGCACTGTAAACGCTCAGAGGATCGTTATCAGCGTTAGGATCATACACCTCGGGAACAAAGGGGCCGGCTGAATAATCGTCAGCAGGAGCCACAGGGGTAGTATCGGCAGGATCGGTAGTGTCAGCGGGATCGGTAGTGTCAGCGGGGGTACCGTCATCGGTTACGTCGGGAGTCTCGGTATTACCGGAGCAAGCCGCGAAAGTGCTGACAGCAAAGATCAGAGCAAGGAGCATCGCCAGTAAACGTGTGGGTTTCATTGGAGTTTTTTCCTTTCAAAAATAATTATTTTACAAGAGCAAGGTTATTGTTCTCGATAAGATTTCCGCAGTTATAAACGATAAGTACCCTGTCACAGCCGTAATACTCTGCCGCCTCACTGAGGTCTGCCTGCTTGCCTGCAAGATTGAGTATTACAAGATCAAAATGCTGTGAAAGAAAAGGTACTAAGGTATTCGCAAAGGAGTCCTTTGCAATAAGCAAAGTCTCTCTCTCCTCACCCGAGGCAAGAGTCACGGTCTGCTCGTTGTGAGTACCGTCAAGAAAGGCGGCATATTTATCCTTCTCACAGAGATAGTCACGGTTCATCCAGCCGGAAAATTCCTTGTAGCTCTCCTTGACCTTGAGAGGCTTGCCGTCCTCACCCTTCACCATCTTTGAGGAATAGCAACGGGTAATATAGTCCTCTTCGTTGCCGAGGCTCCATATCTCAATGTCATCGGGCGGAATAAATTTATAACCGGCCTTAGACCAGGTAGTACCGTAAAAATCCTCCACCGTTTCCCTTGAGAATCTGTCCATGGGGATAATATCATCAGCCATTCCGAACTCCTTCATTATCTCACAGTAGGTAAGATAAGCGCCGTAGGAGGTCCAGTGGTGGTCGGTACGCATATACACGTACTCCCCTGCCTCATATCTCTCGCGCATAATGGGAAACAGATCGATATATCCCGTCTCCTCTGTCAAGGTCTCTGAAATGAGAGAACCGAGGGAGTCGCTGATATCGGTAGGATAAGAAAATGCGGATGCCGCCACGTCAAGAGTTCTCGGCGGAAGAACGGTAACGAGAGGAAGGTCGCTGTTCTGGGCAAATTTGTTGACCGCATCAAGACAGGCGGTAACGTTATCCTCGTAGAAATAGTCGATCTCATCGGTACGCTCAAAGCGGCTCTTATAGGCACTGAAAAGACGCACCGCAAGCTGACCGTCATCCCCCAGCAGAACACCGTTATTCTCCCCGCGGCCGAGAGCGGTCTCAGCCACTCCCTTGATACCCACGAAAAGATCACGGGCAGGAAACTGGTCGGCAAAATAGTCTGTCATATCCGAGGAATATTCACCGCTGGCAAGGGCCGCGAAGGAAAACTTCGGCAGCATCTGCAGCTTTCTGTTCTCGTCCTCCGAAAAATCAGAGTCGGGCAGGATTATAAATGCGGCGGAAAAGCCGAATATGATCAGAGCGAAAAGTATAGCTGTAATTAAATTGAGTGATTTTTTCATTATCTGTCACACCCCCTCAGAATATAAAATACAAAAAGGGGCTGAAGGTGGAGTCCACCAGGTACGCAACCGAAAGCATAAATACCGCAAAGCTTCCGAGAAGACCTACAAGCGAGAATATCTTTCCGCGGGTAGAAAGAGGCTCTCCCGACATAACAGTGGGCTCTTCCCTGCCGTCAACACGTATTGCACCGACAGCAGTCCAGTCAACGGTACACAGCTTATCCCACAGCTTTTTGGGATAAGGAGTAGCACCGATAGCGGCAATAAGAATAAGTGGCAATCCACGAAGCACCTGATAGCTGACGGCAGGAGTGGTAAATGCCTTGCACCCCGCACCGAAGAGAGCCGCAAAGCACTCAAGCCCCGCTGACGCATCGGTAAAGGAGAAGATTATCCAGCCAAAGCCGATAAGCAAAAGTGCGTATATATGTCCTACTATCTTCGGCAACTTCTCAAGTATACGCAACAAGAGGAACTTCTCAACGATGAGTATCACACCGAAGTAAACACCCCAGAGAAGGAAGTTCCAGCTGGCACCGTGCCAGAAGCCGGTAAGAAACCACACAACGAAAATGTTACGCAGCTGCTTCAGCTTACCGCCGCGGTTACCGCCCAAGGGAATATATACGTACTCCTTAAACCAAGTACCAAGCGACATATGCCAGCGGCGCCAGAACTCGGTAATACTCCGGGAGATATAGGGATAGTTAAAGTTCTCAAGGAATCTGAAACCGAACATTCGGCCAAGTCCTATCGCCATATCGGAATAACCGGAGAAATCATAGTAGATATGGAGAGTATAACAGATCATTACCATCCAGGCACCGAGTGCGGTAGGCTCAAACTCTCCCGTTGCCTTAAAATACTCGTAAAGAGCGGCGGCGCTGTCGCCGATAAGTACCTTTTTACCCACACCGGTAATGAATCTGCGGACACCGGAAGCAAAAAGGTCGATATTCTCACGTCTCTCACTGAGCTGATCGTCAACGTCCCTGTATCTTACGATAGGGCCGGCAATAAGCTGAGGGAAAAGAGTAACGTAAGCGCCGAAGGCAACAAAGTTTCTCTGCAGTCCCGTTCTCTTCCAGTAAAGGTCGATGGTATAGGACATTATCTGGAAGGTATAGAAGGATATACCTATCGGCAGTTTAAGTCCCTCAATGGGGCTGAGACCGGAGAGACCGGGAATAAGGCTGAGATTTTCGATAAAGAAATTACAGTATTTGAAGAATAAGAGAGACAGAAGATTAAGCCCCAGAGACAGCACTAAGAAAACTCTGGCACGCTTAATATTCGTGTCATTATACTTTGCGATAAAGAAGCCGAGGAAAAAGGCCTCCGCTATTGACAGCAGCATTACAACTATGTATAGCGGTTCTCCCCAGCCGTAGAAAATAAGACTGAGAATAAACAGCACCCAGTTGCGCAGCTTGTTGTTCGGCATTATATAATACAGCAGCAGTGTCACCGCCATAAATGCGAACAAAAAGAGCAGTGATGAAAATACCATTACTTAAGCGCCGCCTCTATATCTTTAATTATATCCTCAACGTCGTAAGAAACGGAGTAGTAAACGTAACTGCCGCTCTTCTTTACGATAGCCGCATCGAGAGTCTCTATATCGATGGTAGCATACTCATCGTAGTCCTCTCTCTTGTCAGCAATACGCGCCTTGATGAAATTAATAAGAGTGTCTGCGTAAGACGCATCGGAAAGCTTGAATACGCCAACATCGATTATAACGTTCGCATCGCTCTCGTCAATATAGACACAGTAGTCCGAGATCTTTGTAAAGTCGGGCATCTCAAATGCATCGCCATAGTAAGAGAGAATAAGATCGCTGTCCAGATACTCACCAAGCACCTCTGATGACGAGGTGAAGGTCAGGCCCTCGGTAAGAGAATACTTTTCGGTAATACCCTTAACCGTATCGTCAAGAGATACCGAGCTTCCCTCCTCTTTTTCTCCGCCGCATGCCACGGCAAAAAGGCAGAAAATGAGAGCAAAAGTAAAAACGATGATTTTTTTCATTTTCTTCTTTCCTTTCTAAGTTAAAAATCCACAAAAATATTATACTTATTCAGCTAATATTTGTCAATGGATAGCAAAAATTTTATTACCGCCGGTACAAGTTTTTCGGCAAAAAAGTTTTTTATTCCTACGGCAGATATCTGCTATCCCATATATAATACTGCGTCGAAAAAACGGAAATCTTACATGCACGCATAAACAAACCCACCGGTTGAGCAGGTGTTTTGCACAGTCTCTATAAGGGGTTAATACCGGCTCCGCCCCTGAAATGGGCCGCGAAGTATTATTATTGCATCTATAGGTACCGTTACCCGTAAACGGGTAATACTCCCATCTCTTCTCGGCTCCCTCTGACGAGGGAGCTGGCAAAACCATAGGTTTTGACTGAGGGAGAGATAATAACAACTACCCCTCCGAGGCATCTTACGATGCTCCACCTCCCCTGACAAGTGGAGGCTCTCTTTTACGCTTGCCTTGAGCTCGCACCTTTTATTTTTGCTCCGCTCGTCCCCGTTCCCTCGTAAAACGGGGGGGTTATTCCCTCGCCTGAAGGCATCAAAAAAGCGCCGTGCATTTCTGCACGGCGCCAATGGGTATTTAATTAAAATACTACGCAACGCTCGGTGTCCTTATCAAAGATGTGAACTCTGGAAGGATCGATAGCGATCTTGATGGTGTCGCCTGCGCGAGCGGTGGAACGGGAGGATACACGAGCGATGAGGTTCTGCTCATCAATGGTGATGTAGAGATAGATCTCTGCACCCATAAGCTCGGTAACGTCAACCTGAACATCAAATACGCTGTCAGCGAAGTTAGCAAGATAGATAGGCTCGTCGTGAATGTTCTCGGGACGGATACCTGCGATAACGTCCTGGCCGATGTAATCAGCAAGAGCGGGATCGTTAGCCTTCTCTGCGGGAAGCTTGAGCTCGTACTCACCGAACTTAAGAACAACGTCAGAACCCTTCTTCTCAAGAGTAGCGTTGATAAAGTTCATCTGAGGAGTTCCGATGAAGCCTGCAACGAATACGTTAGCAGGATTGTCATACAGCTTCTGAGGAGTATCAACCTGCTGGATAAGACCGTCCTTCATAACAACGATACGGGACGCCATGGTCATAGCCTCGACCTGGTCGTGAGTAACGTAGATAAAGGTGGTACCGACTCTCTTGTGGATCTTGGTAAGCTCAGTTCTCATCTGTGCACGAAGCTTAGCATCAAGGTTGGAAAGAGGCTCGTCAAGAAGGAATACCTTGGGGTTACGAACGATAGCACGACCGAGCGCAACACGCTGCTTCTGACCACCGGAAAGAGCCTTGGGACGTCTGTCAAGAAGGTGGGTTATATCGAGAATACGTGCAGCCTCTTCAACTCTGCGCTTGATCTCCTCCTTGGGAGTCTTGCGGAGCTTAAGACCGAAGGACATGTTCTCAAAAACGGTCATATGAGGATAAAGAGCGTAGTTCTGGAACACCATTGCTATGTCTCTGTCCTTGGGAGCGATATCGTTGACAAGCTTGTCACCGATGAAAAGCTCACCTTCGGTGATCTCCTCAAGACCTGCGATCATACGAAGAGTAGTTGATTTACCGCAACCGGAAGGTCCGACAAGTACAAGGAATTCCTTGTCCTTAATATCAAGGCAGAAATCAGATACTGCGGTAACTCCGCCGGGATATTTCTTATAAATGTGCTTAAGAGATAAGCTTGCCATTGGGTAATCCTCCTTAAAGGTATCACAAGCCGACCTGATACAGGTACAGCATTGCCACAATTTTATTACTGATATATTGTAGCAGATTTTTCACTCAAATAAAAGAGGTCTCTTTAACAAAATTACAATCAATCTTTTGTACATCTTGCACAACGATGACTCTTTTCTCCCATTATCGGCGAAAATTATCCGCTTTATGTCACTAATAAATTAGTAAACATTATTTTTTATCTGCAGGAAGAAGAGAAAGTCCTATCCTTGACTTCTTTACGTCAACGCTCTTGACCCTGACGGTGACAATATCGCCTACAGACAGCACCTCGCTTGGATGCTTGACGTATTTGTCAGACATTTCCGAGATATGGATAAGGCCGTCCTGATGCACTCCGATATCAACGAAGGCACCGAAGTCGATAACGTTTCTTACTGTACCGGTAAGCATCATATCAGGCTTTAGGTCGTTTATATCAAGGATGTCGGTACGGAGCACGGGCTTAGGGAGAGTATCTCTCGGGTCTCTGCCCGGCTTTTCAAGCTCCTCCATAATATCCTTCAGAGTAGGCTCACCCACTCCCAGCTCCTCGCAGAGGGAGGAAAGACCGATCTTGCCCGCTCTCTGTCTCATCTCGCCGAGAGCACGTCTTGAAATATCGTCCTCGGTATATCCGAGACGGGTAAGCAGACCCTTGGCTGCAGGATATGACTCAGGGTGAACGGCGGTGTTGTCAAGCACCTCCCTGCCCCCGGATACCCGCAGGAAGCCTGCACACTGCTGATATGCCTTGTCGCCGAGACGGGGCACCTTTTTGAGCTGACTGCGGGAGATAAACTCGCCGTTTTCCTCGCGGTATTTGATGATATTCTTTGCGATGGTGGAATTGATGCCTGCTATATAAGAAAGAAGAGAATGGGATGCGGTGTTAAGATCCACACCTACAGAGTTAACGCAGTCCTCCACTACGCCGTAAAGAGACTCGTCAAGACGCGCAGGCTTCATATCGTGCTGATACTGACCTACACCGATAGACTTGGGATCTATCTTTACAAGCTCGGCAAGGGGGTCCTGGAGACGGCGGGCGATGGACACGGCAGAACGCTGTGTTACGTCAAAGTCCGGGAACTCCTCAGCCGCCAGCTTTGAGGCGGAATACACCGATGCTCCCGCCTCGCTGACCATAGCGTATTTTACGTCAAGGTCAAGGTCGCGGATAAGCTCGGCTATAAATATCTCGCTTTCCTTGGAGGCAGTTCCGTTACCGATAGCCACTACCTCAACGTCATACTTCTTTATAAGTCTCAGCACCGTGCGGCGGCTTCCCTCGATATCCTCTCTCGGCTTTGTGGGATAGATAACGGCGGTGTCAAGCACGCGGCCGGTGTGATCCACCACTGCCAGCTTACAGCCGGTACGGTAGCCGGGGTCATAGCCCATTACCGTCTTGCCCTTAAGGGGACTCTGCATGAGCAGATGCTTTAAGTTATCTGAGAAAACGGTGATCGCACCCTCTGACGCCTCGTCAAAGATCATATTTCTGATCTCACGCTCCACCGACGGAGCGATAAGCCTCTCATATCCGTCAACCATGGCACGCATAAGATACTGCTTCGCTTCACTCTCAGGCTCCTTTATTATCTCGGCAAAGAGATAGTTGAGTATTATCTCGGAGGGCAGCTCAAGAGTGACCTTAAGAAACTCCTCCTTCTCACCGCGGTTGATAGCAAGGATGCGGTGGCCGGGGAGAGTGCGTACCTTCTCGCTGAAGTCATAATAAAGGGAATAGACAGAGTCCTCTTCCTTTGCCGCCTTTGAGACCAACATACCGTAGTCGTATGTATAGCTTCTTATCTGCTTACGATACTCGGCATTGTCAGAAATATCCTCTGCGATGATATCGCAGGCACCGGCGATAGCGTCAGCGGCGGTCTCAATGCCATTCTCCGGGCAAGTGAACTGCTCTGCAGCTACAGCGATAGGAGTCTCGTACTCTGTTCTCTGCTCACAGATAAGCAGAGCAAGGGGCTCAAGACCTCTCTCTCTTGCAACAGAGGCTCTGGTCTTTCTCTTGGGGCGGTAGGGACGGTAGATATCGTCTATCTCGGTCATGGTAGCCGCCGCAGCAATAGCCGCCGCAAGCTCCTCCGTCATTTTTCCCTGTGCCTCAATAAGAGCAGTTACCTCTCCCCTTCTCTCGTCCAGCTTACGCAGGTAGTTAAGGCGCTCCTCAAGAGTTCTGAGAACAGTATCGTCAAGTCCGCCGGTTACCTCCTTACGGTATCTGGCGATAAAGGGCAAGGTGTTGCCCTCGTCAAGAAGCTCTACGGTGTTCTTCACCTGTTCTTCTTTTATATTAAGCTCTTCTGAAAGTATCTTGATTACGTCAGTCATTTTAATCTCCGTTCCGCCGTTTTTGCAGATGTTTTTTGTATGTATTTCGGTGTCGTTACCTTAGGTATTCACACCGTTTCAGCTTTTTTTCTGAGGATCTCTATCTCAATGTCGGACAGCTCTCTGTAGCCACCGGGACCGAGCTCGGGGTCTATGTCTATTCCGCCGAAGCGCACCCGCCTCAGTGCGGTTACCTCGTTACCCACCGCCGCGAACATACGCTTGATCTGGTGGAACTTACCCTCGGTTATCGTGATAAGTCCGGTATTTCCTCCGTCAGACTCGACTTTTGCGGGGGCTGTGATATTCTTTTCACCGATATCCACTCCCGCCGCTATCCGCTCCGCATCTGCCCTCAAAAGAGGATCTCGCAGGGTATACGCATAAGTCTTTTCAACGTGATACCTGGGAGATAGAAGCCTGTGTGCAAGATCGCCGTCATTGGTCATCAGAAGTAATCCGGTGGTATCCTTATCAAGTCTGCCGCAGGGGAAGAGTTCCAGCTTTCTGCGACGGTCATCAAGAAGATCAAGTACGGTAGTCTGCCGCTTGTCCTCGGTAGCGGACAGCACCCCCGCAGGCTTGTCAAGCATTATATAAAGGTACTTCTCATATCCGACCCTCTCACCGTCAAGAGTAACGGTGCTCTTCTCCGGGTCTATATGTACGTCAGCACGGGAAACCGGCTTACCGTCAAGGGTGATCCTGCCGTGCTTTGCGGCAACAGCACACTCCTTTCGCGACAAGAGTCCCATCTCGCTGAAGAATTTATCAAGTCTCACGGTAAGCCCTCCCTTCCGTCAAAGCTTCATCATAATAACCGTGACAAACAGAACGGCCACCACGGTACCGATGGCATATCCGATAAAAAAGTCTCTGATCTTAGCCGGCATAATATCCCTCCCACAAAAAATTCGGTCAGTAATATTATTACCGAAAAAACAGATTTAAGCCCTAAATTTATCCGGAACCGTCAAAGCTGTTCCTCAGAGTATGCAAGAGTAAGAAGCTCGTCTATGCGATCGTTCATCCCCTTAAGGTAGAGATAACCGAATACCGTCTCAAAGCCGGTGGCCTCCCGGTATTCCTTCTGGGATGCGCTCTTCGGCATAGAGTGATGGTCAATATTCTTACCGCGGCGAAATACCGCCGCCTCCTCCTCGGTCAGGTGAGGGAGCATTCTCTTAAGCGCCGCACTCTGTTCGGTGGCACGGACGTATCCGAGAGCCATCTCGTTGAGCTTTCCTGCGCTTGAAATACCGCTTGTGACCAGACGGCGGCGCACCCACAGCTCAGTCACCGAGTCGCCAAGATAAGCGAGAGCGGCGGTGGATACGGTTTCAGGTGTGATCTCAGCCATTTGAGAAATCTCCTTCGTCTTTTAAGTGTCGCATTATTTTACCATAAATGAAGATTTTTTTCAAGTAGGCCATTGAAGAGAAGGAAAGAATATGTTATAATAAGTACGGCGAGAATAAACGACTCATTTTTCGGAGGAAACCGATGTTTGAAAACGAATACATCTCCCTGACACTGGGAACGCAAAAGAATATCGCCCTGATCGCACACGATACAAAGAAGGCGGACATTATCGATTGGTGCCAGAAGAACAAGGATATCCTCTCCCGTCATTTTCTCTGCGGTACAGGTACCACGGCAAAAATGATCGCGGACAAGACCGGTCTTCCTATCCGCGGCTTTAACAGCGGTCCTCTCGGCGGCGACCAGCAGATAGGTTCAAGAATAGTTGAGGGCAAGATAGATCTGGTCATCTTCTTTTCCGATCCTCTTGCGGCTCAGCCCCACGATCCTGATGTTAAGGCCCTTCTCCGCATAGCTCAGGTATACGATATTCCCATAGCCAACAACCGCGCAACGGCGGATTTCCTTATTACCTCTGAGTATATGAACACAGAGTACACCCATTACGTTGTTAATTTTAAGAAGAAAATAGAAGAAAGAGCAAAAACACTTTAAGAATTCTTTTCTCGCCAAAAAAAAACACGGAATAAATTTTTTATCATATACAGATAATATAAAATGAACGGAGGATATTATTATGAAATGCTGTAATGAAAACAAAAAGTGCGGTCTTATCAAGATCATTCTCATCTGTGCGGGAATCGCCCTTGCCCTTGTAGGTCTTGTAGTCGTTCTCAAGAAGTTCCTCGGCAAGTGTCCTGTCTGCGGTAAGAAGGCATGTGAGTGCAATGACGGATGCGACTGTCTTGACGAAGAGTGCTGCTGCGATGACGATTGCTGCTGCGACGAGGAATGCTGCTGCGGCGAGATGATCGAGGAGGCTGTTGAGGCAGTAGAGGAAAAGGCAGAGGACGTTTCCGATGCTATAAAGAAAAAGGCAGACGATCTTTTTAACTGATATAGCAAGACAAGAAAAAACGGCGGATGTCCGCCGTTTTTTTGTTTGTCTTCAGAGCGGAACAGCAATTTCGTAAACCTCTCACCCCTAGAGAGGCGGTACAATCTTCGGAAAATATTTTGTTATTTGCTTTGGAAAACAACAAAATATTTAAGGGGACGACAATGTGTCTTAGGAATAATGCAGAACGATAATCGTCTCCGGATGACGTAGAGCCTATCAGCAAAGCCTCTCACTCCGGGAGAGGTGGCAGCCGAAGGCTGGCGGAGAGGGCGATCAATGATAAAGTTTCCGATAAATTATATAATAAGCACTCTACCATAGTTCCCGAACTGTAATATTTATTCTAATTACAGAAGAATTACGTTTTTGCGTTAGCAAAACGGTGTTCCACAGACACCGAGTAATTCTTGTAAGAAGGTACCACTACAACTTCCGAGACATAGCAATATGTCATTGTACCTTCCCTCCTCATCCACCGCTATCGCGGTCCCCCTTCCCCGCTGGGGAAGGCTATGTTGGAGTTACCACATTCTTTTATTGTTTGATCTCTCTACAGGAAAATTTTCGTTTTCGCTTTTGCGAAACAGGTGATGGAAATCACCTGAGGAATTTTTCGTAAGAAAGTGCCACTAAAGCTAACGAGTTATAGCTACATGATATGCACTCACATTGTTTGATCTCTTTACAGAAGAATTACGTTTTTCCGCCAGGAAAACGGTGTCCCACAGACACCGAGTAATTCTTGTGAGAAAGTGCCACTAAAGCTAACGAGTTATATCTACATAGTATGCACTTTCCACCCACGGAGAGCCTATCAGCAAAGCCTCTCACTCCGGGAGAGGTGGCAGCCGAAGGCTGACGGAGAGGGCGATCAATGATAAAGTTTCCGATAAATTATATAACAAGCACTCTACCATAGTTCCCGAACTGTAATATTTATTCTAATTACAGAAGAATTACGTTTTTGCGTTAGCAAAACGGTGT
>JAFQUL010000158.1 GCA_017408535.1 Clostridia bacterium | reverse complement strand
CATTTTATAAGATAGTCAATACCGTAGAGAGCAATACGGCGATAGTCACCGATTATTCTCCCGCGGCCGTATGCATCGGTAAGACCGGTTATCAGCTTGGCAGAGCGTGCGGCACGCATCTCATCGGAATAGGCACGGAAGACACCGTCGTTATGTGTGGTACGGTAGGTAAACTCATCCTCGATACGCTCACTGAGCTTATATCCGTACGCCTCACAGGCCTGTCTTGCCATACGGATACCGCCAAAGGGGTTTACACCGCGGACAAGGGGACGGGAGGTCTGAAGACCGACAATGATCTCGTTATTTCTGTCAAGATAGCCAGGCTCATAATGAGTAAGAGAGGAAACTGTAGAGGTATCTATACCGAGAACGCCGTCAAACTGTCTCTCAAGCTGAAAGAGAGCAGACAGCTTCTCAAAAAGCTTTTTCGTCCTCTCTGTGGCAGGTGCGAGAAAATCACCGTCCCCCTCATAAGGAGCATAGTTCTTCTGAATAAAGTCTCTTACGTCTATATTTTCATTCCAGTTACCGGGAAGGAAATCTCTCCAGGCAGTTTCAAAGATCATCATAACACTCCTTTTCTCCTAAAAAACAATAAAAGGCGGTCCTGCAGCTTGTGCGGGATCGCCCAGACGGTCGGCATAATTACACCTGCGCTCCGTTGTGGTGCTCCACAAAGTTCCGTCAGTCACACAAGTGCTTATTTTCTGTGCTTTAATTGTAACACACCCGCCCTTTTTTGTCAAGGGCGGGTGTGTAAGAAATACTGCCGTATTATTACTTTTTACTTAGTAGAAATTACTGAGAGATAGTAACGTTCTTGCAGCTTGAGATGTCAAGAGTCTGCTTGCACGAATGATTTACGTTACCCTTAACGGTAAGACCGTCAACATACTTAACGGAAATAGCCTTTCCGGTATTCGGGCAGTCGATGGAATTGTTAAGGATAGCTACGTTCTTGATCTGAGGCTCTGCCGGAGGCTCCTCGGTAAAGATGCCGAGCTCGATTCCGGAAACAGAATCATCATCGTCACCGAGATGTCCGCAACGGCGAATAATATTGTTCTCAACTCTTACGTCACGGGAGAAGGTACCCTCTCTCCAGGAGTGCTCTGCATATACGCAGACAGCGGTACCCATTATATCCTCGAAGATATTATCGTGGATATAAATATCTCTGGTCTTGCAAAGGAAGCCGCGCGCAAAGTTGCCCTTGCAAAGATTGTTATACAGCTCAAGTCTCGGGAGCTTGGAAACATTGAAGACGAAGGTCTTGTCAGCTACGGGATCACCGGGAAGGGGAGCATCAAGAAGAAGCTCACACTCACGGTTGTTAAGTCTCTTGACTTCAAGGACCTTTCTCGTGCCAAGACAGGTAAGTGTCATATGATCGTTGATCTCAAGGGTATCGCCAACGTCGGGATAGTCCTGAGTCTGAGTATGCGCGATACCGTCGGGGAAATCGTTACGGACGGTATAGCGGCCATTATTCTCTGCAATGACCATGTGATAGTAGCCGTGTACGTTGGTAGCATCGTCACCCTGAGCGATAAACTGGCAGTTACGCATAATAAGGTCGCCTGAGCAAGCGGTGTAGTGGGTAGCATCGGTATTTGTGGACATATGGAATCCCTCTGCGGGAATATCACGGAAGCCGTCAACAAGAATATTCTCGGTGCGGTTACCGGTTATACCCATACCGGGATGACTGTGGACAGTTACGTTCTTAACGGTAACGTTCTTTGCTCTCTGGAAAAGAATAGCGGGACGGGAATGGTAGGTATGCCAGATATAGTATCTCCAGCCGTCAATATTCTTCTTCAGCCACTTGCCGGTGTAGCGTACAGTACGCTCATCTATGTACTTTCCGTGGGGAGCGTAAAGATCGGGCCACTCAAGACGCTCGGTGTGGGGATTATATACGAAATAACGCATACCTATGGGAGTGCCGGGCTGTATCTCGAAGCCCTCGTCAAGCTCAACGTCAAAATATGCCTCGGTCTCGCTGACGGTGGTGCAGTTCTTAATAGTACCTACGCTGAAGGGCTTTCTCTTGTGATCGATGGTAAGTCCCTCGATAGTAGTGCCCTCGCAGTCAGACATGGAAACGATCTCCATAAATCCGTCAACGATAAACTTAACGCCGTTTGCAATAACGGTGGTATCCTTGTGGCCGCTGAAATCCATGCCGACGGAATACTTGTAGTCGGGGTTAAACATAAAAGGCTGAGGATCCTTGCCCCATGCGCCGGACATTACGTTTGCCTGAGCCTGACGAGCAAGCTCGGTAGTAAGCAGATATTCACCGGGCTCGATAACAAGAGTCGAACCGGGATTGTCCTTAAGTACAGCCATTGCAGCATTCAGCTTCTCGGCAGTACCCTCTCCGCTGAATTCCGAAAAATAAAAAGTCTTACTCATTTTTTCACCTCTATACTTAGTTTTTTACTGTTATATTATTGCAATTTTCAACAACAAGATCACGTACCGAAGAAGTATTAATATTTTCACCGAGGACAAGGCCGTCAACGCTCTTTATGCTGATGGCCACTCCGGTATCGGGGGAATCTATCTTATTGTCAATAATTTTCACGTTTCTGATCTGAGGAACGGACGGCTGCTCTTCTGCCGCAACACCGACCTCAATGCCGCCGATACCGAAGGCGGGAGAAGACCTGTGACCGCAGCGGCGCATTACGTTGCTCTCAACGGTAATGTCAGCAGGAGCGACACCTGCACACTGCTTGGCATCTGCGGATATGTAGATCGGGGTACCCATTACATCCTCAAAGGTATTGCCGGATATTACTGCATTTCTCGTTCTGCAGACAACTGCGGCGGAGAAATTGCCGCGGCAGTAGTTATTCTCAAATCGCAGTCTCGGAAGTGCATTTATATTTGAAACGAACATTCCTATCTCAAGCGCATTTATCGGGAGAGGAACGTCAAAGTTTATATCCGAAATAAATGTACCGGGTCTGACGCTGACATCGGTAACACGTCTTGTGCCTACAGTCTCAAGAGAGGACGAAAGGCATACCTCCATAATATCCCCTACTCTCGGATAATCTGGAGTGTTGGTGTGAGTACCGGAGGGTGCCTCCATTCTTACCGTGTGTCGGTCACCGTCTACAATAAGAACAGCGTGATAGTATCCGTGGACGTTTACCGCACTTCCGCCCTCTGCCACAAAAGTGCTGTTTATCACCGTCAGATCTCCTTTGCAGGCAGTAAATCTGGCCGCATCGGTATTGGTCGACACCTGCAGACCCTCTCCGGGAATAGCACGGAAGCCGTCTATGAGTATATTCTCGCAGTCGTTACCGGTAATACCCATACCCGGCTGACTGTGTACGGTAACATTCCTGAGAGTAATGTTTTTTCCTCTCTCCATAAGAATGGCCGGGCGGAAATTGTAGCTGTGCCAGATATATACCTCACAGCCTACGATATTCCTCCTAAGATTTTTGCCGGTATAACGGATAAGTCCATCACTTACGGCAACTCCTCTGCAGCCCTCCATGGGAAATACCTCAAGGCGCTGTGTCAGAGGATCGTAATAAAGATTTCTCAGATTTACCGGTGTCTTGGGGGTAATATGTGTTTTACTGTCCCCCTCAAGAAGCACGTCGATATGTGCTTCTTCCTCACTGAGATTAGTGCTGCGGATCACACGGCCGACACTAAAGGGGCGGCGGAGGTGGTCTATTGTAAGACCCTCAAGGGTAACGTCCTCACAGTCACGGATAGATACCGGCTCCATAAATCCGTCAACTATGAACTTAACACCGTCGGCAACCACACGCGTACCTTTATGTCCGCAGAAATCCATTCCCTTTGAGTACTCAAAGCTCGGGCGGAACATACTCGTCTCGGGATTTGCTCCGTAAGCACCGGATATACAGCTGCTCATCACCTGCTTTGCCAAAGGAGTGGTGATTATGTATTCACCCGGCTCAATAACAAGAGTTGTACCGGGGACCTTCCCTGCCTCTTCCATTGCAAGAGACAGACGGGAAAGTGTATCCTCTCCTCCGAAGGCTGAAAAATAAATCGTTTTATCCATTACAGATCACGCTTTCAGTTAGAATTTCCGAGATCAGTCGGCAGACTCCTCAATAGAGGAAATATCGTAAGGTGTTCTCTGGTATACGAAATAGTTAAGCCAGTTGGAGAAAAGAAGGTTTGCATGGCTACGCCACATATTCTCGGGACGTCTGGTGGAGTCGTTGTGCTTAAAATAGTTTTTAGGAAGAGCTATCGGCAGCTGGCGGTCAATATCTCTGAAATACTCAACGGCAAGAGTATCGTTATCGTACTCTGCGTGCCCCATTACGTAGAAGCATCTGCAGTCCTGGTCGGCAATAATGTAAAGACCTGCCTCTTCGGATTTTGCAAGTATCTGAAGCTTAGGCACTTTAAGCACGTCCTCCTCGCGGATCTCGGTATGGCGGGAGTGAGGTGCCTTAAAGGAGGCGTCAAAGCCACGCATAAGAGGATGGCAGGGGTCAACGGGAGTGTGCTCAAACACACCGAACATCTTCTCGGGAAGGGGGTACTTGGGGATACCGAAGCGGTAGTAAAGACCAGCCTGGGCAGCCCAGCAAATATGAAGAGTTGAGTATACGTGCTTCTTTGCCCACTCAAGGATGGTGCAAAGCTCGTTCCAGTAAGTAACCTCAGTATAGTCAAGATTCTCAACGGGAGCACCGGTGATGATAAAGCCGTCAAACTTCTGGTCCTTCACGTCGCTGAAGTTCTTGTAAAAAGCGGACATATGATCCTCTGAGGTGTTCTTCGCGGTGTGCGTCTCTGTCTTAAGGAGGGTCAGTTCTATCTGAAGGGGGGTATTGGAGAGCAGACGGATAAGCTGAGTCTCGGTAGCCACCTTGGTGGGCATTAGATTAAGAATAGCTATTTTAAGAGGACGGATATCCTGTTTTTCCGCTCTCAGCTCATTCATTGTGAAAATATTCTCTTTTTCAAGTATTCCCGCTGCGGGAAGTCCTTCAGGAATTTTGATTGGCATTTCGAACCTCCGATAATACCCATCTTTCAGATGGGCAGAATTTATATTTTACTGTTTTTATTTATTTCGTCACGCAACCGCTTTTCAAGTATGGCGGTATGCTGTGTCAGCCGTCTGACACGGGTGCCGAGGGCTGACGTTTTTACGGTAAGCCACAGGATCAAAAGGAAAAGCAGTATAATCAAAATGATCATCTTACCCACCCCCTTGCTCTGCTCCCGGGGGAGGCTATAAGAATAGCGGCAGTGACCTTAATTATATAATAGATGCTCTTAAGAGCTCTGATAGATGACCTGCCGCACCGGCGGAGATGCATTATCACCGGCACCTCGGCTATACGGTATCCCATTCTTGCGGCAATAGCTATAGTCTCAGGCTCAGGATAATCGGCGGGATAATAGGAAGCAAACAGCTCGATAAGCTCCCGGCTGACGGCCCTGTAGCCGCTGGTAACATCCTTTATCCTTACACCGCTCTTAAGTGCCACCATAAGTCTCAGCCATCTGATACCGAGACGTCTGAGACCGGTTGAGAAGAAAGAGCCTTTTCCGAGAAAGCGAGACCCTACAGTCATATGGGCATCTCCCGAAATTATAGGGGAGATGAGATCGCTGAGCGACACCGGATCGTGCTGACCGTCACCGTCCATCTGCACGGCGATATCGTATCCGCCCTCAAGGGCATAGATGTAGCCTGTCTGTACTCCGCCGCCGATCCCCAGATTGTTTCTCAGACTGACATATCTGAACCCGTTTTCACGGCAAACTCCTTCTGTAGAATCGGTAGAGCAATCGTTTATCACGATGTAGTCAAGGGTGTACCCGTCTCCGCCGCCGTTACGGCAAAGAGATTCCACCACCTCTCTGACCGAGCCTTCCTCGTTATATGCAGGTATGATAACAAGAACTTTTATTTTGAGATTCCTCCCTCTGTAGCCGTTCCTGAGGTCATACCGGTTTCCCTTAATTATACCACAGCACGGCGTACTATGTCAACGAGTTTGTTTCTTAGTTTACAAGGTCTTATTGACGAAAAAACGTTATCATGTTATAATACATAATGAATGAAGTTTTAGTGTACTATATTAACACTATGTATAAGGAGGTAATGAATTTTGAAGAAGAGACATCTTAAATACCTTCTGTTTTTGTTTATTGTTGTTATATCAGCCATCATATTTTCAAACGCTTTTTTTGCCACCGGGAAAAATTATATAAAGACAGAGCTGCCTCTGGCTACCGATGCATTTGACTACACAGACAGCTATACTCTCACACAGGTAATAAGCGCAGACGATAATTTCTGCGGAGTAACTATCAGGCTTATGCCCCCCGCGTCAAAGGACAAAAGTCTGACCGTAGCCATAGTTTCTCCCAGAGGTAAGGAGCTGGTCTCAAAAACCTTTGATTCCTCAAACGACTATTCCGCACCTGCCGACATTACCTTTTCAAGCTTTTTCGGCGGTGAGGAGGGACTGTATTCTCTTATAATAAACTCAGACGGTATAGATGCGCCGTCTCCCCTGTACTTTATCGGCGGAGAGGAAACAGCTGTCATTAACGACCGTCAAACAGACTGTTCCCTGTCTGTTTCCCCCATCTATTCAAACCGCATCGCCATCGTGCTGTTCATGACCTTCCTTGTCGGAATATCAGTGCTTATACTTGCCGTATATATCCTCATAAATTCCCTTTCCCTTGGCAGAGAAAACGCTTTTATCGTTTCAGTATGTGCTTTTCTCGCCCTTGGAATGCTGATAATCCCTCTTGGGGCAGGCGTAGAGGAAGAAAGCGCTTTCCCTGCGGCCTATGCTCTGTCTGACGGCAGTTTTTTTACCACCTCATCTGCCAGAAGCAGTGAGGCTTCAGCGGTATTCTCTATTCCCGACAGCTTTGAGGTGCTTCTTTCCGGCACATCGAATTATACCTCAACTGTCAGCAGTCTCAGAGACGGTGAGGGTAGCGGAGAAAGAATATGGGTTCCTGCAAGGAGCACGGATAAGGTGTCGGTTTTATCCTTTGCTCCTGCCGCTCTCGGCATCACTGTTGCCAAGCTGTTTACAGATAACCCGGCTTTCATATTCTATTTTGCTCGTATGGCCAGCGTGTTATTCGCTGTCATCCTGCTTTTCGTAACTATAAAGATCCTTCCCTGGGGTAAGCGTGTATTCTTCGTCATTTGTCTCAATCCTGCGGTCATATCACTTCTTTGTACAGTTTCGTCCTTCGGAATACCGCTTCTGCTCTCCTTCTTGCTGTTCGCTATGATCATGAATATAAAGGATTCGGAGGATATCGTATCCCCCGGCAAGCTGACGGCCCTCTCTGTTGTCTCCCTACTCACGGCAGTTTCAAGCATCGTCACACTGCCGGTTGTTCTTCTCTCTCTTATTGTTCTTTGCCGAAGGAAATTCTCCTCTGTGACCGCCTTTATTCTTGCGGTTATCGGCACATTGGTTCTTCCCCTTTCTCTCGGAATTACAAGAATGGCGGTATTCTGCTCGGCAGATCCCTCATCAATAAGATTTGCTCATCAGATAACCACAGACCCCACGGGATTTTTCAGAAAGTTCTTCTACGAGATAAAGGAGACCTCGTCAGAAACCGTGCTCTCTATCTTCGGTAAGAGGGTAACCTCTGACGGTGCAGTTATCAGCGGTGGCTTGTCTTCTCTCGTCATTATGTTTCTGACCTTTATTGCGGCGGTCCTTGACCGTAATCTTAAAAACAAATTCTCACGTAGGTCCAAAATAATACTTCTCATATGCGGCGCTCTCACCGGAATCTTCGCCCTGGGAGGAGAATATATCGGAAGCGGTCTCGATCTTCTTTCTCCGGCAGGTATTCTCGGCTGTTATTTCATACCCATGCTCCTTCCCCTTCTTTTCGTGCTGGGTGACAACGGAGTAAAATATGACACAGACAGTAACAGCCGCCGTCTCCGTGACTGCGTTTACTCCATTGGAATGCTGCCGTTTGCATTTTATATGCTCTCAACCGTTATTCACTATATCTGACACCGTAAAAGGAGAACCTCTGTATGCTAAAGGGCAGATCTTCCCTAATCTTTATGATAATATCCGCCGTTTGTCTTGGCCTTTCGGTAATACTGGTACTGTTTGCTGCGGGACTCGCTAAAAACGATGTACCCACCCTGTCAGCAAAGGAAGAAGACACTACCTCCATTCCGCCCCCGGACGTAACGACAGCTCCCCCGGTCAGCTCCGACCCGACAGATGTAAGGGACGAGTCCCCCTCAGACGAGATTCCGAAAAGCAAGATTCTGCTAGTAGAACCGATAATGCAGTTGCCCGAGCTACCGAACGGGTGCGAGATCGTAGCTCTTGCAACCGTGCTGAACTACCTCGGATTCGATGTTGATAAAAACGAATTGGCCCGAGACTATCTTCCCTGCGGAGAGGTAGGCAAGACAGCTCCGGACGTAGCATACGTAGGTGACCCCACGTCAAACAAAACGGGAACTGCTTTCGGGTGTCTGGCTCCCGTAATAACCAGATGCGCCAATAAATTCTTTGAAGATAACGGTGCCGGTTATTATGCGGTAAATCTCACCGGCACACCGCTCTCTGAGCTTAAGGAATACATAGCCGACGGAATCCCCGTCATAATGTGGACTACCCTTAATATGAGCAAGTCACCCGTTGCAACTACCTGGAATATTAACGGTACCAAATATTCCTGGCTTGAATATTCCCACTGTACGGTGCTGTCTGGATATTCACCGATCAGATATATATTTTCAGACCCGCTGTACGGTTTTGACGGTTACGCTCCCGATAAGGTAGAAGCAGCATACAAGTCACAGTATATGCAGGCCGTGGTTATTCTCGAAAAGCCGATAGAATAGTTTTAGCACCGTCTTCGGACATAATAAACAGTTTATAAAAAACAAGGTAACGGCAAATGACGTTACCTTGTTTTTGGTTCAGATGGAGGAATATTATTTAGCAGAACTTTTCTCAAAGCTGCACAGAAGCATAGAAAACGCAAGCAGGCAAAGGGCAGGATAATAGGTGCCCATGCATGCGTTGGCCGTCCAGTCCCAAAGGCCTATAAATCTGTCTAATACCAGCATAAGGTCGGAGAAGAAGAACAATGCGCTTGCAATAGCTATCGACAGGGTAAGAGCAGTCCTTGTACGGGTAAAATTCCCGGCTGCCTTGCCCAGCATAACAGAAATGATAAGGGCATAGGCAATACATACCCACTTGAATGCCGGGGAGCTGAACGAGAGCAGCGGACAGAACTCAAGAAAAATAAATGTTCCTATAAACAATGCTCCGCTGTAGATAACATCAAGCTTCTCGATTCCCCAGAGAAAACAGTAAGCCGCTATAAAGAATATATGACCTATCGCAAATGTAACGGCACCGGTAATAAAATCGAATTTTATCAGAACATCCCCCAGCATCGCAAGCAAAAGTCCTGTGGCCATACAGACAAAGAAACTGAGTCTCCCTCTTTTGGCGGTCACACCGTATCCGAGATTAATGAGTCCCAGAAGAGCAAAACCGCCGCTGCAGATGCATTTCAAAGTAAAGTCAAATCCGCTTGCCTGATAAAAATAATTCAGTACGAATACCAAAGCAATTATGATAATATTTACACTAAGCACCGTTTTTTGTGAGGTCTTATTCATTGTTTTATCCTTTCAAGATCATCTTAGAAAGATACGCAGAAGTTTTTCGTAAAGTTTACTTCTATAAGGGCTGTAACGCATGGGAAGATCCATCCATGTCTTTTTATCAACGATGGATTTATAATGCGAAAATGCTCCGAATCCGTCTTTGCCGTGATAGCACCCCATACCGCTCTCGCCTACACCCCCAAATCCCATACTGCTGGTGGCAAGATGTATGACTACGTCATTTACGCATCCGCCTCCGTAGCTGAGCTCTTTTGTGACACGGTCGATATGTCTTTTATCACTTGAGAATATATAAAGAGCCAACGGCTTCTCCATACCTTTAAGCTCTGAGATAAGCCCGTCAAAATCGTCATAGGTAAGTATCGGCAGAATGGGGCCGAAGATCTCCTCCCCCATTACGGCGTCACTGTAGGTAACGTTATCCATAACGGTAGGTGCGATACGGCAAGCGGCTTTGTCCGTCTCTCCGCCGAGCACCACCTTATTCCGGTCTATCAGAGAACAAAGACGGTTAAAATGCTTTTCGTTTATTATCTTACCGTAATTTTTATTTTCAAGAGGTTTTTCCCCGTATTGGAGCTTTATCTGCTTTAATACCTCGGACAAAAAGCTATCCTTTACCGATTTCTCACAGAGAATATAGTCCGGAGCGACACAGGTCTGACCGCAGTTGAGAAATTTCCCGAAAACAATACGTTTCGCCGCCAGCTTGATATTTGCGCTTTCATCCACGATACAGGGGCTTTTACCTCCAAGCTCCAGAACTGCCGGGGTCAGATGCTCTGCGGTATGACGCAGCACCTCCTTGCCCACAGAACGGCTGCCGGTAAAGAACACGAAGTCGAACTTCATATCCAGCAGTGCCGCGTTTTCCTCTCTGCCGCCGGTTACCACTGCAACGTACTCAGGGGGAAAGCACTCCTTTACTATTTTTTCAACGATCTTCCCCGTTGCGGGAGAATATGCACTGGGCTTCAGTATTACCGTGTTACCTGCGGCTATCGCATCTGCCAGCGGATCAACGGCCAGAAGAAACGGATAATTCCAGGGGCTCATAATAAGGGTATTACCCCGGGGGACCGGCTGAACAAAGCTATGAGATGCAAACTGCGTAAGCGGAGTATAGACCGTCTTTCTCTTTGCAAAGCTTTTGGTATGCCGGATCATATATGAGATCTCTGTCAGCACCAGACCGCTCTCACACATAAAGCCCTCATAATGACTTTTACCGAGATCTTCTCTAAGAGCATCGTTGATCTCGCTTTGATATTTTTTTACTGCAGAATAAAGCTTCTTTAGCTGCTTTATGCGAAAATCCACCGGAATAGTTGTACCGCTTGAGTATAAAGCTCTCTGCCTGACGAGCAGATTTTCAATTTCTTCTCTTGTCATTATTTCGCAAATTCCCCGATTTTATAATAAATATTTTCAAGTTCTTTTTCCGTCATCAGCCGCGGTACGGGATAAAGAGGGTTTGCCTCCCTTTCCGCGTGCCGTGCCATAACAGGAATATCTTCCTCTTTTATACAGCTGATCCTGTCAGGGATACCCATTCTTCGGTTTAGTTCCTCAATGGAGCGGATGAATTTTTCAGCACCCTCTGCCGGAGTATCCTCCGGTGAACATATTCCTGCGGCAAGACCGAGCCGAAGAAGTTTCTTATGAACACTGCTGCCGTAAATCTCAAGCACGTATGGCATTATTACCGCATTTGCAAGTCCGTGAGGTGTTCCGTACTGTCCTCCCAGTGAATGCGCTACAGCATGGATATAACCAACGTAAGATTTTGAAAATGCCACTCCTGCCTTATATGCGGCGGTAAGCATATTCTCTCTTGCCCGAATATCCGCCCCGTCAGAATAAGCCGATTCCACATTTTCAAACACCAGCTTTACCGCTTCAAGAGCAAGCCGTCTCGTTTTCCTTGTGGTAGAGCGGCCGATATATGCCTCAGTTGCGTGAGTCAGAGCATCCATTCCCGTGGTAGCGGTAAGATGAGGAGGCAACGGGCAGGTAAGCGATGCATCAAGCACCGCATAATGCGGTATAAGAGGGAAGCTCATAAGCGCATACTTGTAATTTCTTTTACTGTCGGTAACGATTGCCGCAAGTGTTACCTCGCTTCCTGTTCCGGCGGTAGTGGGGACAGCAATAAGGGTGGGCAACCGTCTGAGAATCCTCAAAACACCCTTCATCTGACCTACCGTACGATCAGGGTATACCACTCTTGCACCGATAGCTTTAGCACAGTCCATTGAGGAGCCGCCACCTATGGCAATAAGGGCATTACAGTTATTTTTATGATAAATTTCCAGTGCCTCTTCCACGTTATCCACCGTGGGATTGGGCTGTGTACCGTCATATACAGAATAACTGACACCGCAATTCTCAAGTGTTCTCTCAAGTGAAGCTGTAAGTCCGTTATTCACTATTCCCTTATCGGTAACTATAAGTGCAGACCTAATTTTTTCTTTTTCGACTGCTCTGTCAAGCTGTGAGCAGCTTCTCACTATCTGCGGTTCTCTGTAGGGGAGAAGGGGTAATGCCAGGCGGAATGCCGTCTGGAAAATGCGGCAAAACACGGATTTAAGAATAAACATAACTGCATCCTATACCATAAAGTTTACTTTCCGATATTGTTAACCCAAAAAGTCAGCAATAATCTCAAAACCTGAAAAATTACATTTTTCGACACTTGTTGAATATTCAACAATGCGAATTATATCACAAACTTGATGAAAAGTCAACATCTTTTTTGAAAAAACAAAAAGCGGTGGGCTGTGCGTAGCCACGGTTGCTATGCTTGTTGTTGATTGTTATTAATTAAAGTATGATCTATCTTATTCAACCCCCGTTTGATTTTGTCAATACCGCCTCCATTGAAATCAATCACTGTTTGTAATATAATATATGCAACGAAAGCCGCTTTCAAATATTTCAAAGGAGAAAACCTATGAGCGTTGAAATAATAGGAAAACATATCGCATCTATGCGCAAAGAAAAAGGAATTAAACAAGAAGAGCTTGCAAATTACGTTGGTGTAAGCACACAAGCCGTTTCCAAGTGGGAAAACGGTGGAGTCCCTGATACTGAACTTTTACCTAAAATCGCAGATTTCTTTTCTGTTTCCATAGATTCTTTATTTGGACGAAATATTTCAGATTACAGTGACGTATTGCTTAAAAAGATACTCGATACTCCAAGAGACAAACGCCTTAAACTTGTTTTCAATTATTGCTGGGATATGGAAAGAGCACTTATGCCCCATGGAGACTCCATAGAAAAATGCAGTATTGAGGATTATGAAAAAGAAATTGGCACGGATGCACAGCATTATTCATCAATAATGCAAAATGACGGCTTTACCCGAATGGGAATTGCTAACCGTTCACAATATTTTTTAATAGTTCCCGAACCCCAAAGTACCGACGATGCATACTTTAACGGAATTGATTATCCTTCATTTTTCAAAGATATTTCCGATGAGGATTTTTGGAATACTTGCGTCTATCTGAACAAACGTGATCACAAAAAAGCTTTTACCACTGCACTGTTTATAAAAAAATTAGGAATAAACGATGAAAAAGCAGGAGAAATATTGAGTAAACTAAAAAAATACAAAATGGTATACTCCACACAGATCGAAATGGATGATGAGATACAAACAGTGTATCATTTTAGTCCAACTCCTTCATTTATCGCTTTATTGATTTTTGCACGGGAGATAATTGAAAAACCTGAAATATTTGCATACTATTGCGGAGGTAGAGATACACCATATCTTAAATAATTGTGTGTGGTGGATTAGTTGTCTTTAATTAAGCCGGTATTTGCAAAAAAAGAGGACAGAGAACGCAAAAATTCTCTGTCCTTTTCCTGT
>JAFQUL010000157.1 GCA_017408535.1 Clostridia bacterium | reverse complement strand
TCATTATATATACGTTAAAGGAGACATAAAAAATGGTAGCGCTTATCAGAAAAGACACATCCGACAAACAGCTTGACGAGCTTATCGAATGGCTCGGTACAATGAACCTCAAGGTTCACGTATCAAAGGGTGTAAACCAGACCGTTATCGGTCTCGTGGGTGACACCAGCGGTATCGATATCGAGCTTCTTGAGAGCCTCAGCATAGTTGAGGCGGTAACGAGAATTTCCGAGAAATATAAGAGCGCGAACAGAAAGTTCCATCCCGACGACACTGTAGTTGAGGCAGGCGGAGTGAAGATCGGCGGCGGCAATTTTGCGGTTTTTGCAGGTCCCTGCTCTGTTGAAAATGAGGATCAGATAGAATTCGTGGCAAGATCGGTAAAGAACGCAGGTGCATCGGTACTGAGAGGCGGTGCCTTCAAGCCCCGTACATCCCCTTACGATTTCCAGGGTCTCAAGGCTGACGGTATTGAGCTGCTTGAGCACGCAAAGAAACACACCGGTCTTCCCATCGTCACCGAGATAATGAACGCAAACCACCTTTCTCTTTTTGAAAACGTAGACATTATCCAGGTTGGTGCAAGAAATATGCAGAACTTCGAACTGCTTAAGGAGCTTGGACGTACCGGCAAGCCGATACTGCTCAAGCGCGGTCTTGCAAACACTATAGACGAGCTGCTGATGAGCGCAGAGTACATTATGGCTGGCGGTAACGAGCAGATAATCCTCTGCGAAAGAGGTATCAGAACCTTTGAGACAGCTACCAGAAACACTCTTGACGTTTCTGCTGTTCCTGTTCTTAAGGAAAAGACTCACCTTCCGGTTATCATTGACCCCAGCCATGCCTGCGGCAAGGCACGTCTGGTAAAACCTCTTGCTCTTGCGGCAACCGCAGTAGGTGCAGACGGTCTTATGATCGAGGTGCACAACGATCCCGCAAAGGCGATGTGCGACGGTCCTCAGTCCCTTACCCCCGAGCAGTTTGAGGACGTTATGCAGTCAGTTACACGGATCAGGGAGGCGATCCTCTGATGCAGGACGGAAAAATGACGGTAGGCATAGTGGGGCTGGGCCTTATCGGCGGCTCTGCCGCAAAGGCATACAAAGGAGCAGGACACAGAGTCCTCAGCTACGATACCGATATTAACGCCAGCTACGCCGCATCTCTGTCCGGTGCCTCTGACGGAAAGCTGACAGAGAATAATCTCGGTGAGTGCGAGCTTGTCATTCTCTGCACTCCCCCCGAGGCAACAGTCTCCTATCTCAGGAAAAACGCATCCCACTTCTCCCCCGACACTCTCGTTATCGACTTCTGCGGTATAAAGAGACAGATATGCGAAGTCGGCTTTTCCCTTGCGGAAAAGCACGGTTTTACCTTTGTCGGCGGCCATCCTATGGCAGGCGGCAAGCAAAAGGGGATGGCGGCATCCCGTGCCGACATCTTCACCGGCGCATCTATGGTCATCGTTCCCCCGGTATTTGACAATATGGCTCTCCTTGACAGAGTAAAGCGTGCTCTTTCACCACTTTCCTTTGAAAAATTCAAGGTGTCTACCGCAGAGAAGCACGACCGTCTCATCGCCTATACCTCACAGCTTACCCACGTTATCTCAAACGCTCTGCTCAAGAGTTCTGTCGCTCCCGAAAGCGACGGCTTTTACGGCGGAAGCCTGAGAAATATGACACAGATAGCAAAACTCAACGAAAAGCTGTGGGCAGAGCTGTTTCTCCTTAATTCCGACTGTCTTACCGAGGAGCTGGACTCCTTTATCGAGATACTGAAAAGCTACTCGGATGCTATAAAATCCGGGGATAAGGAAGCGCTCACAGAGCTGCTGAAGGACTGAGCAGGGACAGCTTATATAGTAAACAGTAATAAAAACTGACTAAGACGAGCCTGTGGCTCATCTTAGTCAGTTTTTTGTTATTCACATCAGAACACTGAGACTAAGGTATATCGTAGTAAAAATACAAGTCTTTTGAGGTTTTTTCCGAAGGGTAATTTTCTTCAAACACCAGTGTTGCAGTTTTCCCGTCCTCGGATATCTCACTGCAAACGTATAAATAGTACGTATCTTTCTTCAGCTCAGCAAAAGTATGTACCGTTTCTCCATTTGATGATATAAGCACCAACGTATCATTAATCCTTACCACTGCACCGAAATTCGTCACGTCGTAAATTCTATCATATCTTCCGTATTCGGTGAAATTACCGCTTCTGTCAAGAAAGCCAAGTATTTCATTATCCTCCGGTGCTTCAGCCGAGTCTCCGTAAAGGACATAAGCTGAGACAAAAAATCCGTCCTCTTCTTCTGCAAAGTTAGATACATTTTTAAGGAGAACCTCTCCATCCTGTGCCAGAATTGCTTTCGGCAGCTGAAGGTTAGAGGGGAAATACACAAGAAACTCATCATTTTGGCAGATAGTTCCGTTTATTCCCTGTAAAACCTCGTCTTCCTTGGTGGTTATCCAGGAGGTACCACCATCTAACTGATATACGTTATAAAAATCGTTCAGAAACTGCATATTTACCGGATATTTTCTTTCGCAGACGTAAAAGCCGTTGCCTGTAGCTTCTGTAAGATAAGCTTTATAGGAACAGGCATAAAAACCGGAACTGTCACGGTTAAGGCAGTTATAACGGTCATAAGAATCAAGCACCGTTGAAAGTGAACTGCCATTGATCTCCTCTGCCATTCTCTTGTCAGTCAGCCATTTATCGGCATCATTTTCTACGTAAACGATACGGATATCCGATTCGCTGAAGGTAATGGGGTCTTTCAGTGTGGGAGAGCTTTCAAGAGGAGTACCGGTAACCTTCAGCATCTCTGTCATACCTGAGTTATATAACCACCCGTCTATTACCATATAGTCGCCGTAAAAAGCGATCGATCCTGTGATCTCTTTCTGCAGTATCAGCTTATTTTCGACCAACTCATACAGCTCTCCTTTGCCGTCTCCCCCATACAAGAGATAGCACACTTCTTCCACCTCACCGTTTTTATCAAAGCGGTTCATAATACGGAAGTCACTGTATACGCCGATAAGCTCGTTAGTATAATAATTATATAATCCATATCCCCCGTCGGTATCAACTATACACCTTACGCTGTTTCTCCATAGGTACTCCAGCGGTACCCATCCGGTGGTTTCTGTTTCCCTCGGTGCGGTAGTTTCTTTTACCACGGTAGTATCTTTTGTTTCGGTATCACTTAACTCGGGCCCCTGAGGTATATCCAAATACTGTCGGCGGCATCCCGCAAGAAAAGCCGTCAAAACCAGCAAAACTACGGCAACGTACACTTTTTTCATGTCTTACCCCCTTTTTTACAGTAATATGTTTTTGTTTCGTAAAAAATCAAAGAAAAACGCACAGATCACCTGCAGTAACCTATGCGCACAAAAATTCCTTTTAAGAGTCTTAAAACAAGACGAATGTGGACTTATCAGACACGCATGGGCTTGTTTTCAGTATTTGTACTTTCATTCTATCATAGTTTGTTGTTTTTGTCAATATATAGACTCTTGTCCGGTGGTATATACCGGTGGTATATATAAAAAAGGGACTGTAAAAAAACAGAGTTTCCTTTTACTTGTGAGTTAATTGATAGCACAAACCCTGGCTCCCTCTGACGAGGGAGCTGTCACCGTAAGGTGACTGAGGGAGAGAAAAACCTCTAATTTAATGCTTTTTTACTCTCTCCCTCCGTCTTT
>JAFQUL010000156.1 GCA_017408535.1 Clostridia bacterium | reverse complement strand
CGTAGTAACGAGCCGATATATGATTTTTGTTATTGTAGCAGAAGGATACGGCTATATCTGAAAAGCTGTCCAGATCTATAGATACGTTAGAGCACTTTTTCAGTTTTTCTGCGACTGAGTCAATATCAAAATTCTTCTCAAGCACAGCCATAACAGCGGCGTGCTTTTCATATTGCTTTGAGAGGATATACTCCTTGGTTATCAGCTCATATATCAGCCGCTGTACCGTGGCGACGGGGTCAATAAGAAATGAATATAACGCATTTTTCGTGCGGTCATTGTAGCCTGACTCACGGATGAGGGTATTGGCGGCTTTAATAGAGATGTGGCCCTCATCAAACACCCCTGCCGATGCATCTCCGAAGTAGTGCTCAAGCATATTCCGAACGACCCTGTCGTAGTCTGAAAGCTCTCGCTGAAGAAAAGGCATATCGTACTCGCCGTTAAGCAGCTCACGCCTGTACGTGTCATAGTAATATGACGTCATGAAGACCTTAGCTCTGTCCTTCGCCTCAAGTGAGAAAAAGATGCTCAGCTCCTCGGGTACCGGACCGAATTCCTCGATCACCTTTTTGTAAAAGCTTACATCCTCTGCCGCCTTTTGACGGTTAATAAAAACCGTCTCCCAATATTCCTCGTTGAAATACAGGGCAAAAATGCAGAGCAGGTCGTATATGTAACCGGGTTCTTTTATAAATCTGATTTTCTTCATTTGTGACACCTCATTTCAGTACACATTTTACAGTTATTTTCAAAAGTTGTCAATAGCAAATCAATATTTGGCTTATATAAGTTGTATTTTCAATGTATACCAAAAATAACAGTTGTTAATATTTGGTGCTTGTTGACAACAAAACAAAAGTATGGTATTATCAAATTACAGCACCGCAGTATTTTAGACGTAATGTACAGGCGGTTTTTGTCTTTTAAGAACAATGATTTATCTGTAAATAAGTTGTTTTTATCCGTGCTTAAGATTCATCGCCTGCCGCACTTGAAGGGCAGAGCGATATATATTATAATGCTGGTGACCACACAGAAAGAGGTGAAGATATGATCCCACAGACCACAGGACGAGAATATGATATCGGGAAGACCGTTTCGGTACAGTGCATAAAAAACGATGATCTCAGCGATATAGAAATAAAGGAAAGGTGCTTTCTGATGCTGATCATCAGAGAGGGATCGGCATACTTCAAGGTGGGTGAAAGCTTTTTTGAGGCTATCGCACCCTCTATCGTTTGCTTTGACGAAAGTGAGACACCAAAGCTTCTGCGCGGCTGTCCCGTTTGTGATTCGATATATTTTTGTCCTACCTTTCTGAACGTTAATATGACCTTTTCAAGGATGCGCAGTGGCGACTATAAGTCGCTGGCATCCACTCACGATATGTTTATCTTAAAGCCCTTTACCGACAGGTCAAGATACGTGTTCCCTATATTTGATGAATATTTGGATACCGTTTACCGCCTGTTCTCACGGATGGAGGAGGAGCTCAGAGTACAGAGTGACTGGTACTGGTCCTGCAGGAGCAGATCCTATTTTATTGAGTTGATGCTTCTTCTTGAGAGGACCTACGGCTTTATGAGGCAGGACGGTGAGGAGGATGCAGTGTGCAAAGTATCAAACCCTCACCTAAAAAAAGCAGTGATCTATATAGACGGCAATTACGGCGACAGCATTACCCTTGAGGATATAGTCAGGGTCACCTCCCTTAACCACACCACTCTTACCAGACTGTTCAGAGATGAGCTCGGGACTACTCCTATAGAATATCTCTGGAACAGAAGAATACTGTCAGCGAAAAAGTTCCTCGGGTTTACCGACCTTCCCATTAAGGAAATTGCCGCAAGATGCGGCTTTAAGACACCGCAGCATTTTTCAAGGAGATTTGAGGCGGCTACCGGCAGTAACCCCGGCAGATTCAGAAGCGAAGCGGTAGCAAAACGCAAGCAGGCCTTTTAGACTTTCTGTGTGAAACAGAAAATTTGCTGAATTTATTAAATACATAGAACCAAACCGAAAAAGACGACACTAAAGTAATGAAACAAAGGAGGAGATGCCGTGAGCAAATTGGTTATCAGCGAAAAGCTGAGGGAATTCAGATCAAAGAGTAAAATGACGCAAAAGAGTATAGGTGATATTCTCGGTGTTTCTCCCCAGGCTGTGTCAAAATGGGAGCTGGGACTCAGCTATCCTGACGTGACTATCCTTCCGGAGCTGTCAAGACTCCTGTCCTGCGATATCGGAGACTTTTTCGAATAGACAGGATAGTTAGCCTTTTGAGGACAGTAAACGGTAAGTTGTTCTGAGAGAGCCGACTCAACTGTGCGGTCATTTACAATGGACAGGGCAGGTGCTATGATATTTACCGTAAGCCCTCTCTGAACTTTACAGCAAAGGAGCCTAAGCAAATTGAAAAAAGAAAAAAAGAAGAAGGATAAAATAGACTGGCGGCGAACCTTCCGGAATAATTTTTATATGCTGGGAATGATACGCAAGTCCGCACCCGGGATACTCTGGACTTCCACCTTCAGGGCGGTATTCTCCTCTGTAACCAATTTTCTTACTTACACGTATCTTCTTATGTATGCACTGAACGCTCTTCAGAGAAGAGAGAAGCTCAGCGACATCATTATGACCCTCGTATTTATCTTAGCGTTTAATATCGCCAATCTGCTGATTACATACTTTTTGTCGGTATACGTAGAGCTGAACATACCGAAGGTGGATGCCTATATTCAGAACACCATACATAAAAAAGCGGCGGCTGTTGAACTGTCCTGCTTTGAGAATGCGGAATTTTACGATACATACGTGAAGGCTAACGGCGAGGCGATAAACCGAGCGTTCAGTGTCCTTAACAGCGTTCTCGATATTCTTTGGTCGGTAATAAACGTGTGCTCGGTGGCTGTCCTTATGGTCACCATAAATCCTCTGTTCATCCTGCTTGCCTTCGTTCCTCTTATAGGCACTATGCTCATTGGTAAACGCAGAAACCGTGTCAGCTACGAATATTCGATGAAGAGACAGGAGACCGAGAGGCAGAAGGACTACGTGCGCCGTACCTTTTATCTCTCTGACTTCTCAAAGGAAATGCGGATGACCGAGATGTACAGAGTCATGTTTGCCCGTATGAGAGAAAGTATAGCGGAGCTTAAGGCTATTGCAAAGAAGTACGGATATAAGATGATGTGGTTCAGGTATCTCTTTGAGGACATTATTTTTGACGTTGCGGTAACCGGCGTTTCTATGATCGCATCGGCATATATGACTCTCGTTACCGGAAGTATGCTCGTCGGCGACTGCGTGATGATAATCAATAATATCACAAGCATGTCCTACACTATAGATTATATGGGCGGCAGTCTTCTCCGTATGGACGAGCATTCTCTGTATATAGACAATCTCAGATCATTTCTCGAATATGAGATCAAGATACCCGAGATCGAGTCTGCTCCAGCCGTGCCTCCCTTTGAGAGCCTCTGTCTCAAAGCCCTGGGCTTTACCTATGACGGCAAGGACAGCGCTGTACTTAAGAATATCGATATCTCGGTAAAAAAAGGTGAGCGTATAGCTCTCGTAGGACATAACGGTGCCGGCAAGAGCACCCTTGTAAAGCTGCTGCTCCGTTTTTACGATCCTACCGAAGGTGATATTCTCATAAACGGAAAAAGCATAAAGGATTACCGTCTTTCAAGCTACAGAGGACTGTTCGGTACTGTTTTCCAGGACTACGCTCTTTTTGCTGCTACAGTGGAGGAAAATGTTATGCTGAAGAGCAATCTTTCCGAAGAGGAAAGGGAAAAAGTGACCGACGCGCTGAAAAAAAGCGGTATATACGGAAAGATCCAGTCTCTGCCACGGGCACAGCAAAATATGGTGAGTAAGGAGTTTGACGATGAGGGTGCGGTATTCTCGGGCGGCGAGGCACAAAAGATCTCGATAGCCCGCATTTTTGCCCTTGACCGTGAGATCGTTATCATGGATGAGCCTACCAGTGCCCTTGACCCTATAGCTGAGCACGAAATGTATAAAAATATGTTTGCCGCCTGCGAGGGAAAAACGGTAATATTCATATCACACCGTCTGTCAAGCGCCACGATGGCAGACAGAGTTTACCTGCTCGAGAACGGATGCGTAGCCGAGCACGGAACACACAGTGACCTGCTTAAGCTGAACGGCAAATATGCGGAAATGTGGCACAAGCAGGCAGACGCATACCTTGACGAAAGCGAGGTGAGCGTGTAATGAAGAAAAAGGATAAAAAGGGTAATGGCCAGTCCCCTCTCAAGGTAATAAGAAGCGTAGCCTTTATGATGGGACTTGCAATTAAACATGCTCCTACCTACATTCTCGTAGTGCTCACCGAGGGTATCGGACGGGGAATATATCATATCCTCGGCGTGCTTTTCATCAAATATCTGTTTGACTCTATTGAGGCGGGAGTGGATTTCGGTAAAGTACTTATCGGCATCCTGCTCTATACACTGTATAACGCACTGTTTGAGCTGTTTAACAAATACAGGCTTGAGGTGTATAATCCGAGAGTACGGCTGGTCCTTCACGAGGCAATACAAAGCGAGCTTTATAAAAAGGCAAGAACCCTCGATCAGAGCTGCTACGACGATCCGGAGTTCTATAACGATTTCGTCTGGGCAATGAATGAATCCGATAACCGGGTGGTAGACGTAATGGAGGCTATGAGCCTTTTCATCAACCGGGTAATATCCAGCATAACGATATTCACTCTTCTGGCTCTCATGGAATGGGTAGTAACTGTGATATTGGTTATCTGCCTTGTCGTTTCCTATCTTTTGAAGCTGAAGATGAATAAGCTGAGACATGAGCAATCTGTGGAGATGAATCCCATACACAGAAAGCTTGGATATATTTCGAGAATATTCTATCAGCCGGACCACGCAAAGGAGCTCAGACAGGGCGATATAGCTGAGACTCTCAGAGAGCAGTACGAGGAGACCAACCGCATAAAAATTTCTACCCTGCGTAAATACTTTTTGAAATTTATGCCCCTCACCCTGCTTAATAACTTCATCAATTACGTCATGCCTAACGTAGGAATAACCGGGTATCTGATAATACGCTACTTGCTTGACAGTTCCCTTTCCCTCGGCAGCTTTGGCGCAAGTATCAATGCCTGTAACAAGCTCTTCTGGACTATCGGGGACCTTGGTAACTATTTTACCCAGTTCAGCGAGCACAGCCTTTATCTGGAAAAGGTAAAGGAATTTCTTGAGTATGAGCCTAAAATAAAGGGTGAGAGAACCGTTGTTCCGGAATTTGAGAGCCTTACCCTGAATAATGTCAGTTTTTCCTATCCTTTTGCAAAGGAAGGGGAAATGATACTGAAAAATGTAGACTTTAAGATAAGCAAGGGAGAGAAGATCGCTTTCGTCGGGTATAACGGTGCCGGCAAGACCACCCTTATCAAGCTGCTTATGCGTCTGTATGACACTACCGAGGGTGAGATACTTTATAACGGTGAGAACATTAGAGAGTACTCCCCCGAACACTACAGAAAGCATATCGGTACGGTCTTCCAGGACTACAGAATATTTGCCGCTACCCTTGCGGAAAACGTGCTGGGCGGTGAATATACCGATGGGGATGAGGAAAAGGTTCTCGCCGCCCTTCATGCCGCATCCTTTGACAGTAAGCTTGAGGGACTTGAGAACGGTATACACACCCACCTGACACGGGAGTTCAGAAATGACGGAGAGGGTCTGTCGGGAGGAGAGGCACAGAAGGTTGCTATTGCCCGTGTATTTGCGGGAGATCACGATATCATAATAATGGACGAGCCTTCAAGTGCCCTTGATCCCATAGCGGAATATCAGCTTAACCAATCTATTCTTGAGTATACAGAAGATAAAACGGTAATATTTATCTCCCACCGTCTGTCTACTACCCGAATGGCAGACAGAATATATATGTTTGACAGCGGACGGATAATCGAGGAGGGCAGTCACGATGCTCTGATGGCCCTCGGCGGAAAATATGCCGCCATGTTCCGGTTGCAGGCTAAAAAATACCGGTCAGAAGTCTGAGTTATTCAAAAGCATTTATATTTGGCGAGAGTATGTTTAGGAAAGGGATTTATTTATGAAGAACAAGCTTACTTTTGTGACCTTGATTTTCACTGTTTTACTGTTTTTGTATTCCTGCTCACAGCCGTCGGATATTCCAGAGGGTGAGGAAACAGAGGTCACCTCAGACACTGACGGCAGAGTAACTGAAGAAGCCCCCGACCGCTATGAGGCTATCCGCACGAGCGGAGAGGAGTGGCTCCTCGTCGGACTCAAGGCGTACGAAGATGGAGTAGAGCCAAAGGATCTTACTGAGTTCTTCTCCGTGCCTTCTAACCTGCCGTATCTGACGCTGTATGACTATCTTTTTGCTTATGACGGGGAGAGCTATCAGCCTGTAGCAGAAGCACTGTTCCGGTTTATTATAGACAAACACGGAATACCCGCTCTGCTTGACAGGGAAAAACGGGTAGAATACAAAAATGAGTTTATTGAGTCCCTCGGACTCGAGCCGACGTACGTTCAGCTAAATGAGGTTGAAACGCTCCTTTCCTCAATGGATTTTTCCTCCTCGGCTGACTATAAATATGTGATAACCTTCG
>JAFQUL010000155.1 GCA_017408535.1 Clostridia bacterium | reverse complement strand
CCTATCTGTCGTGGGCGTAGGATATTTGAGAGGAGCTGACCTTAGTACGAGAGGACCGGGTCGGACGCACCTCCGGTGCATCAGTTGTACTGCCAAGTGCATAGCTGAGTAGCCGCGTGCGGGAGTGATAAACGCTGAAAGCATCTAAGTGTGAAACATGCCTCAAGATAAGATATCCCGGAGCAGCAATGCTTGGAAGGTCACTTGTAGACTACGAGTTTGATAGGTCGGAGGTGGAAGTGCAGTAATGCATGCAGCTGACCGATACTAATAGACCGAGAGCTTGAACTATCCCGAACGGATGTATCCGTTCATACTGATTGGTTCATTGCTTTGAGTTTCTGTTTTACTTACCTGCCTTTTATTCGGTTTTGAGTGAACGCACATATAAATAAGTTTTTAGAAGCCTGCAAGTAATTTGCAGGCTTTTTTGCAAAGAAAATTTATTTATACGGAAGGGATGGAGTAATGGAAAGAGCAGAAAAAATACTCTACTTTTCTTCACGCGGAGTTGCTTTTCCTTCCGTTTATAATGGGAGCACGATTCTTACTGAGAAAACCGATATTCGCCGTAAGCTTCTTCTTGACGTGAATGAAGCTATCTTCTCAGGCGGATATGCGGCTGTAACCGTCATTGACGGAATGATCGTTTCTGCCGCAGTTGTTTTACCTTCAAAGAGATGCGGCGGTGAGCTTGAAATGACTGTTGAAACAGCACCCGAGTACCGCAGACGCGGGTTTGCCGCCGATAATGCCGTGGCTCTGTCAAGGTATATCTCTGAGAAGGGCAAATATTTTTATTATCTTGTCCGTGAAAATAACATAGCCTCTCTTTCGCTTGCAAAAAAGCTTGGGCTTTTGCCTGTTAATATTAATAAATTATAGGAAGACAATATTATGCCGTTTGATGCTGGGATGTTTCGGGCATCCGTTAATGAAATAAATACTCTTGCCTCTGATGCGAGAGTAGAAAAGATATATCAGCCCGAAAAGGAGGAGGTAGTCCTTCTTCTTCGTACACAAAAGGATAATTACAGACTGTCTGTGCGTGCAGGATCAAACAGTCCCCGTTTCGCACTTACCGCCGTATCAAAGGAAAATCCCGAGAAAGCCCCCATGTTCTGTATGCTTCTACGTAAGCATCTTTCCGGAGCAAGATTTCAGTCTGTGGCCCAGCAGGGCTTTGAAAGAGCGGCTGAATTCATTTTTGACAGCCATGATGAGATGGGCTATCAGTGTAAAAAGTATCTTGTCATTGAGATCATGGGTACTTATAGCAACGTTATTCTTCTTGACGGAGAGAGAAAGATACTGGGTGCACTCAAAACTGTTGACCTTACCGATAATAGCGGCAGAGCTGTGCTTACCGGCCTTATCTATGAAAATCCTCCCGCACAGAAAAAAGCAGATCCGCTTATTACCACAGAGGAAGAATTTTCCGCTTTTCTCGCAGAGGTTGACGGAGAAATGCCCGCAGATAAGTTCATTATGAGCAAATATATGGGAATATCCTCCCTTATTGCCCGTGAGATCGCTTACCGTGCTACCGGACATTCGGACGGTGCTGTTTCTTCAGCTCCCTCCGGAGCACTCTACCGTGAATTTTCCGGTATGATCGGGGCGATAAACAGCGGCAGCTTTACCCCTGTGATGATAGTTTCAAAGGAAGGTAAGCCGCTTGACTATACCTTTACCGATATTAAGCAGTATGGCTCGGCCGCTTCAGTAAAGGTCTATGACCGTTTTTACACTATGACGGATGAGTTCTTCGGCCGCCGTGAGCATATCGAGCATATGAAACAGCGTTCCTCCGATATTCTCAGGCTTCTGACCAATGCGGATACCCGTCTGAGAAAGAAGATCGCACTTCAGCGTGAGGAGCTTGATGCCACCGCGGATATGGATAAGTACAAGCGGTACGGTGATCTGATAACCTCCAGTATCTATGCTCTGAAGCGGGGAATGAAGGAGGTCACACTGACCGACTACTATTCTGAAGATTGCGGTGAGGTAAAAATTTTCCTTGACGAGAAGCTTTCTCCCGCTCAGAATGCTCAGCGATACTACAAAAAGTACACCAAGATGAAGGTTGCCAAGGTAGAGCTGTCAAAGCAGATAGAAGCGGCGGAGAAGGAGCTTGAGTATATAGATACCGTGTTTGATGCGCTTACCAGAGCATCAAGTGAGAACGATCTTCTTGAGATAAGAGCGGAACTTTATTCCTCCGGCTTTGCCTCAAAGATGAAAAATCACATCCAGCGCAAAAAGATACAGAATGCTCCCCTTGAGTACCTTACTACCGAGGGATATAAGGTGCTGTGCGGAAAGAATAACGTACAGAACGATATTCTTACCACCAAGACAGCCGCAAAGGGGGATTATTGGTTCCACGTAAAGAATGCGGCCGGCTCCCACGTTATTCTTCTTTGTGACGGGGATGAGCCCTCTGAGAAGACCTTTACCGAGGCCGCCGAGATAGCCGCTTATAACTCAAAGAGCCGCGGCGGACAGAATATAGCGGTTGACTACACCCGTATAAAGAACGTAAAGAAGCCGGGCGGTGCTAAGCCGGGATTCGTAATATATAATACTAATTTTACCGCTTACGTTACTCCCGATGAGAGACGAATTGAGGAAATGCGGAAGAAATAATATGGATCTTAATTCTGTTTTAAGTCAGGTCAAGGAAAAAGAGAAGACCGCCGTTATATTTATGGGTATTCCCGCAAGCGGCAAGAGTACCTTTTATCAGCGGTTTTTCTCTGACAGCCACCTGCATATCAATCTTGACACTCTCCATACCCGCAGGAAGGAGAACGATCTTCTTGAGGAATGCATTGCCAGCGGACGGTCATTTGTTGTTGATAACACAAATCCCACTGCCGCTGACAGAGAAAGATATATCCCGCGTGCCGTGGCGGCAGGATATACCGTTTACGGCTTTCTTTTCAGGGGGAATATCACCGAATGCCGTGAAAGAAATGCACAGCGGGAGGGAAAAGCAAGAGTCCCGGATGCGGCTATCACCGCAATATCATCAAAATTCGAGTCTCCGAGGTACACCGAGGGAT
>JAFQUL010000154.1 GCA_017408535.1 Clostridia bacterium | reverse complement strand
TGTCCACCGTAATGTTCTCGGAATAAAAATATTTGGAAATATCATTATAAAACCGGACGGGTCCGCTTTTCGCGGCCCCGTCCGGTTTTTGTATAAGAAAACTTCTTGCACCCTTTTGTTTTATTTTTCCACTACCTTAATGCTGTTTATTATCTCTATAATGCTGTCACGGTTTGAAGCGGCATATGACATATCCAAATAAAGGATATATTTATCGTTAAGCTCGATATAAACGTCAGCTGAGTAATGAGAGGTACTGATATTATATGGCTTGTATTCCGACTCTATCATAATGTACTCGCATCCGGAGTCAGTCACACCCTTTGTCTTATCTTGAACGTCTGCATATTTTTCATTATAATAGTAGTCTATACCGTATTTCTCACCTATCAACAACAGCTTTTCATCTCCTATAACCCGATAATACTGTTCATCGTCCTTCGAATAACCGAAGAAGCTGAACTCAGCGCTACTGTTACTAAACTTTTCAATATACTCGGGGATTTCTGCCGATATCCGGATATGATCTCTATATTCCACTTCTCCGGCAGACGAGTAGATGTCTTTAGCAAGTTGTGCCTCGTATTGCTTTGTCATATCATCAGAAACAGACATCAATGTATGCGGCTTATTAAGAAACATTGAAACAATCTCATACCCAAGCCATTTTCCGTCTTCAGAGAAGGAATACGCCACACTGTAAGCACGTGTGAAGCAGTTTTTGTCAGAATAGATCTGCATATATACCGTTACTCCGTCATCATTTTCCTTCACCTCGGCAACAGCAACAGCCGGTTCTCCGGTTATACGCTTTTCAGCTGATACCATTCCGTCTTTATCAGGTGACGTTTCCTTAAAATCAGTTATACAAAATTCTTCCTTCGCAATACGGCAATAGTCATCAAAAGCTATTCTGCCGTTTTCACCGTAATAACAGCATATATATTCTTTTACACCGGGATAATATTCTCCTTTACCGAAGGTAGGTGTATTATACTGTCCCGATGCAGAAAAGAAAGCGAGAAGCTTTTTTACCGCTTCGGTATCATATATTTCGCTCGATCTCATCGCATCTAACTGTTCTTCTCTTTCCTTTATATATAACTCATCTCTGCCGTGTATTTCCCATTCGTATCTACCGTCGGGGATAGTAGCTGACTGGGAATCAGTAACTGTAAATGAAACATAAGACGTATTATCGCATATTGGAGTAGTAAAACGGACTTCAATATCACTGATATCCATGCCACCAAATTCAGAACAATCCAAAAATAATGTACCAAAGATTTCAAAGTAGAAGTTATACGGCGCTTTGCCTATAATCTCCCGATATTTATCCAGTTTATCAACCGAGGTTATTGTGTGCTGCTCCAGCTCCGGAAAAAGTTCAAGTGAAAGCATTTCTTTTTGTGAGACACCGGCACATTCGGTAAGTACTATACGGTCTTCGGTAGATCGTGCCTTTATTCGGTAACCCTCAAGTGCTTCTTCGACAAAAAAGTACATTTCAATCTCTTCTCCGACAGAGCTACCCTTAAGCAGCTCTGCAGTGCCGCCGGTATCTGCATCAAAGGAATTACCCCTACTATCCTCAAGCTCGTAAGCCACACCGTCAGATGTAACTGACATTAAACGGAGCTGTCGTGATCCGTTCTTTTTCACACAAAGATATATTGCTTCTCCATCAGACAGACCATATTTGGATTTTATTACATAGTCATCAAATATCTGTCTGTCTTCGGCCTTTATTTCTGATTCTTTGAGCTCTACGACATCGGTGGTATCACTATTGGTTGTTCCCTCTGTTTTATTTGTAACAGCCGCATTATCTGATAGTTGTGGATCGCTCTCACTACATCCCGCAAGAACCGACAGTAAAATAACAGCGGTAAATATCGTTAAAAGAATTTTTTTCATAACTTTTGCCTTTCTCTTTGTCTCAAATAGATAGTCAGAATCAAAATTGTTTTCTGCCAAGTTTCCTCCACGGATAAATTATAAAATGATGTAAAATAGTAAATTGTCGACAAACTATTTTTCCCTTCACTTATATAGACAGAAAAAACGTCTCAAGGTTACACATAAAAGCAAAAAAGTTTTGAAAAATAGTAAAAAACTTAATACCGCCGATAAATCAGACATTCAAACATCCTCAGATAACCGTTGATTACTCAGAATTTAATTTTGTATATACCTTCTAAGGGTTGGTATATATCTCCCAGTATAAAGCAAAAAACCGCTACGGAATTCCGTAGCGGTTTTTATTATGCTTTATATACAGAGATTACTTGCTCTCCTCGTCAGCATCAACCAACTTGATAAGAGCCATCTCGGCACCGTCGCCGCGGCGAGGACCAAGCTTATATATCTGAGTATAACCACCGTTTCTGTCTGCATACTTAAGAGCAGTTACGTCGAAGAGCTTCTTAACAACGTCCTCTTTAGTAATATATGCAAGCGCCGCACGGCGAGAAGCGAGTGTATTCTTCTTACCGAGAGTGATCATCTTCTCGGCAAGGGATCTAACCTCTTTAGCTCTGGTGAGAGTGGTCTCGATAGAACCGTTCTCAAGAAGGTATGTTACGAGTCCGCGAAGCATAGCCTTACGATGAGCTGTAGGTCTTCCCAGTTTTCTGGTTCCGGGCATTTGATTTCCCTCCTTTTACTATCTACTTGCTGTAGCTTTATAACTATAACTCTTTAGATTATTCGTCTTCTTTACGAAGTTCAAGGCCGAGTGAGTGAAGCTTAGCAATAACTTCCTCAAGAGACTTCTTACCAAGGTTACGAACCTTGATCATCTCTTCTTCCGTCTTGCTGGTAAGATCCTCGACCGTGTCGATGCCCGCACGCTTCAAGCAGTTGAAGCTACGTACAGACATGTCAAGTTCCTCAATGGTCATCTCAAGAACCTTTTCCTTAACGGTCTCTTTGCTTTCGACCATAAATTCCGTCTTCTTTGCTTCATCAGAAAGATCCACAAACAAGTTGAGATGCTCGTTGAGTATCTTGGCCGCGAGAGATATGGCTTCCTTAGCCGAGATAGTACCGTTGGTATTGATCTCGATGGTAAGCTTATCGTAGTCGGTAATGTTTCCTACGCGGGTGTCCTCTACCTCATACTTAACGTTGTAAACGGGAGTATAGATAGAATCGGTAAAGATAGTACCGATGGGAGCAGTCTTCTGCTCAGCCGCGAAGTTAAGCTTGTTCTTCTCCTGAGACACGTAGCCGCGTCCGCTGTCGAAGGTAAGCTCCATATAGAAGCGGGTCTTGTCACTGAGAGTTGCTATGTGCATATCGGGATTGAGGATCTCAAGCTCTGCGTCCTGCTTGATGTCCCCTGCAAGCACGTCACAGGGACCGGTCATATCGATGTAAGCCATCTTCTGAGAGGTACCGTGAAGCTTTGCGGTAATACCCTTTACGTTAAGAACGATCTCCGTTACATCCTCCTTGACGCCGGGGATGGTGGATATCTCGTGAAGAACACCGTCTATCTTAATATTCGAAACCGCAACTCCGGGAAGAGAGCTGAGAAGCACTCTGCGAAGAGCGTTACCGAGAGTAGTGCCATATCCGCGCTCGAGCGGCTCAACGACGAATTTGCCGTATTTACCGTCTTCGCTAAGATCAACAGTTGTAATGTTGGGCTTTTCTATTTCGATCAATGTAATAACCCTCCTAATTTTTCATTAAATGCAAATCTGAATAAAAACCGATTGCCGACGACAGACCCGAAAACACGGATCCGATCAAGTATGAATTGATACATCCCGCAGATATCTGCGCCGCAGTCAACGTCGAGCCACAGCACTCCGCAGGAATATCGGAGGCTGTTATTATTTGGAGTAAAGCTCGACGATGTGCTGCTCTTCTACCTCGTAGTCGATATCTTCTCTGGAAGAATGTGCAACTACCTTTGCGCTGAGAGCTGCCTTGTTAAGATCAAGCCACTTGGGAACGATCTTGGTGTCAAGAGCCTCTGCAAGAGCCTTGAACTTCTCAGAAGAACGGCTGGTCTCCTTGAGAGCGATTACGTCGCCGGGTTTTACAAGGTAGGAAGGAATATCAACCTTCTGTCCGTTTACAGTGAAATGTGCGTGGGTAACGAGCTGTCTTGCCTCACGACGGGTGTTAGCAAGGCCCATTCTCCATACAACGTTGTCAAGACGGCTCTCGAGGATCTGAAGAAGATTCTCACCGGTGATGCCCTCTTTCTTAGCTGCCATTTCATAGTAGTGGCGGAACTGATTCTCAAGGACACCGTAGATGAACTTAACCTTCTGCTTCTCCTTGAGCTGAGTGCCGTACTTGGAAACTTTTCTTCTCTTGTCGGCACCGGGGTTTCTGTTAGACGATTTATCGTATCCGAGAACTGCGGGGCTGATACCAAGCGCTCTGCACTTCTTCAGAATCGGATCGTGATTAACTGCCATGTTTCATTTACCTCCTCTAAAATTATACGCGTCTGCGCTTAGGCGGTCTGCATCCGTTGTGGGGGATGGGAGTAACATCGCGGATCACGCTGATGTCAAGACCTGCTGCCTGGAGTGCACGGATAGCTGCCTCACGTCCGGAACCGGGGCCCTTAACGTATACGTCAACGAGCTTCATACCGTGCTCCATAGCTGCCTTAGCTGCAGTCTCTGCTGCCATCTGAGCCGCATAGGGAGTAGATTTTCTTGAGCCTTTGAAACCGAGCTCACCGGCCGATGCCCAGGAAACTGCGTTACCGGCAACATCGGTTATCGTAATGATAGTATTGTTAAAGGTGGAGGAGATGTGCGCGGTGCCTTTTTCAATATTCTTGCGTTCGCGGCGCTTCTTTCCGACCTTCTTGGCGGTTGCTTTAGCCATTAGCTTTAGTCACTCCTTTACTTCTTCTTGTTAGCGATAGTCTTCGCGGGACCTTTTCTGGTTCTTGCATTGGTCTTAGTGCGCTGTCCTCTTACGGGGAGGCCGCGTCTGTGCATTCTTCCGCGATAACAGTTGATCTCGACCATGCTCTTAATGTCCATAGCAACATTACGGCGAAGGTCACCCTCAACAGTATAGTTCTCGTCGATCTCGTCACGAAGCTTTGCAACTTCATCCTCAGTGAGATCCTTTGCACGAGTATCGGGGTCAATACCGGTCTTTGCAAGAATGTTACGAGCACTGGTCAGACCTATACCGTAGATATAGGTAAGAGCAATCTCAATACGCTTCTGATTGGGAATATCAACACCAGCTATACGAGCCATTAAATCATTTCACCTCTTTTGATGATTTTGCGGATTGTCCGCTGTTTTCGTTCGGTTAATTTGCTTAACCCTGCTTCTGCTTATGCTTGGGGTTCTCGCAGATAACCATAACTTTGCCTTTTCTCTTGATTATCTTGCACTTATCGCAAATTTTCTTAACGGAAGGCTTTACTTTCATTTTGACAGTACCATTCCTTTCATTTGTTTCTTACTTGGAACGCCAAGTAATGCGTCCCTTGGTCAGATCGTATACAGACACCTCAACGGTAACCTTGTCACCGGGGAGGATTCGTATATAGTTCATTCTGAGTTTACCCGATATGTGAGCAGTAACTATATGCTCGTTCGGGAGCTTGACCTTGAAGGTTGCATTGGGCAGAGCCTCAACTATGACACCCTCAAACTCAATTACATCATCCTTCGGCATTTCTTTCCTCCATATAATTGAAAATAGAAAGCAATAATTTTATACTTCTGTAAGCAGTACCGCGCCGTTTGAAGTAACCGCAACGGTATGCTCGTAGTGAGCAGACAGCTTTCCATCGGCGGTGATCACCGTCCAGCCGTCTGACAGTTCTTTTACTTCATGAGTACCGACATTAACCATTGGTTCGATGGCTATGACCATTCCGGCACACAGTCTCGGGCCGCGTCCCGGTGTTCCGAAATTGGGAACCTCGGGGTCCTCGTGAAGCTCTCGCCCCACTCCGTGACCGATATACTTGCGAACAACGCTGTAGCCGTTCTCTCGAACGTAGGAATCGATCGCGCTTCCGATATCACCGATCCGTGCACCCTCCCCTATCTGAGCCACGCCACGGTAGAAGCTCTCTTTTGTAACCTCTATCAGTCGCTTAGCCTCCTCGGATATCTCACCGACGGGGAAAGTTCTTGCACTGTCACCGTGATAGCCGCGGTAAAACGCGCCTACGTCGATCTTGACTATATCGCTGTCCTTCAGTATTGCCTTTTTTGACGGAATACCGTGGATAACCTGGTCGTTGATGCTGATGCACGCAGAACCGGGAAATCCGCCGTATCCTAAAAATGACGGTTTTGCACCGTGCTTTTCGATGCACTTTCTGATCATAGTATCGAGCTCGTATGTGGAAATACCGGGACGGACGGCCTCACCCGCAAGGGAGAGAGCCTCACCGGTTATTTTCCCGGCTTCCCTCATATAAGCAAGTTGATCTGTATTCTTGAGTACGATCATTATTGTTAGCCTCAGGAATTCTCGATTGCCTCCGCGGTAAGGCGGGTGGTATCATCGAGTTTTTCTTGTCCGATGACAAGCTTGAGTATACCACGGCCGGAGTAATAATCCTTTAAGGGCTCCGTGGTCTCGTGGTAAGTCTCGAGACGGCTGAGAACGACCTCGGGCATATCGTCACGTCTGATGGACAGGGCGGTACCGCACTTATCGCAGGTCTCGCCATCAGCGGAACGCTTGTACTCTATATGGTAGGAAGCGCCGCACTTGTCGCATACACGACGGCCGGACATACGGCGGACGATATCATCATCCGCTACCTCAATGCTGATGACCTTATCTATTCTGACGCCCATTCTGTCGAGAGCCTCTGCCTGAGGCACAGTTCTCGGAAAGCCGTCAAGGATAAAGCCGCTTGCACAGTCGTCCTTCTGAAGTCTCTCTTTTATGATTCCGATGACAACATCATCCGGCACGAGTGCACCCTTGTCGGTATACTCGCGCGCGGCGATGCCCATGGGAGTCTGATTTTTTATAGCTTCTCTGATTATTGCACCGGTAGAAATAGCGGGAATTCCGTAGCGCTCGGAAACTATCTCTGCCTGGGTACCTTTACCGGCACCGGGCGCGCCCAAAAAGATCAGATTCATGTATAATCTCCTCTTTTTTTAATTATTCAAGGAAGCCTTTGTAATGACGCATAGTCAGCTGTGCCTCAATCTCACGCTCGGTCTCAAGTACAACGCCGACAACGATCAGAAGAGAGGATCCGCCGAAAGCGAAGCCGCTGAGGTTGGGAGCGAAGCTGCCGAGAACAAGAGGAAGAACTGCAACTACACCAAGGAAGATAGCACCGATAAGAGTTACCTTATTGAGAACCTTCTTGATATAATCGGAGGTGGGCTTTCCGGGACGAAGGCCGGGAATGAAGCCACCGTTCTTCTTGAGATTGTTAGATACTTCAACGGGGTTGAAGGAAATAGCAACATAGAAATATGCGAATGCGATGATAAGCAGGAAGTTAACTACCCAGTAGATGGGAGAAGTATAACTGAGAGCCTTCTGAACACCGTCCCAGAATCCACCCTCTTTAACTCTAAAGAAGAGCATTATGGTGGTGGGAAGCGATACGATCGCGTTAGCGAAGATTATCGGCATAACACCGTTCATATTGATCTTAATGGGAAGGTTAGAGCTCTGACCGCCGTACATCTTACGTCCAACAACGCGCTTAGCGTACTGAACGGGAAGTCTGCGCTCGCTGTGAGTCATAAATACTACGAAATATACTATAGCGAGAGCAACTATAAGTCCGATAACAAGAGTAAGGATACCGGCTACGGTTCCGCTCTTTGCCAGGTTGATCATAGAGCTTACGATAGTGGGGGTACTTGCCACGATGTTTGCGAAGAGGATCATGGAGATACCGTTGCCGATACCGTTCTCATTGATCTTCTCACCAAGCCACATGATAAGGGAAGAACCCGCACAGTAAACTGCGATGATAACGATGGCACCGAACCAAGTCTCACCTCTCTCGGTAAGGATACCGGAGGTGTTCTTCATAAACTGATAATAACCAAAGCTCATGATAAGAGCAAGAGCAACGGTTATATAACGGGTAAGCTGGTTTATCTTCTTACGGCCCTCTTCACCGCTCTTCTGAAGTCTCTCAAGTGCGGGGATCGCAATAGTGAGAAGCTGAATAACGATGGAGGAGGTGATGTAGGGAGATATGGAGAGTGCAAACAAAGTTGCCTTTGAGAATGCCTCACCGGAAAGAATGTTAAGATACTGGAACATCGAACCGCTGGTAGCGTTGCCAAATACAGATGCCAACAGCTCGCCGTTTACGTAAGGCATCGGGATGACCGCGCCAAGACGGTAAAGGATAAGAATGAGAAGAGTGAACAGCAGTTTGTTGCGCAGTTCAGGTGTCTTCCATGCGTTTCTCAGTGTCTTTATCACTTATACCACCTCAGTCTTTCCGCCCGCTGCTTCTATTTTTTCCTTGGCAGATGCTGAAAAGACTGACGCACGAACGGTAAACTGCTTGGTTATAGCACCGTTACCAAGAACCTTAAGACCGTCTTTTTCGACTTTAATGATTCCCTTTTCTTTGAGTGCGGCAATATCGATTACGGCTCCGTTATCAAATGCAGCATCCAAACGATCGATGTTGATTATGGCAAATTCCTTGCCGAATTTGTTGTTGAAACCTCTCTTAGGAAGTTTTCTGTAGAGGGGAAGCTGACCGCCTTCAAAGCCGGGTCTTACGCCACCGCCACTACGTGCGTTCTGACCCTTGTGTCCGCGACCGCCGGTCTTACCGTTGCCGGATCCGGGTCCTCTACCTTTGCGCCATGCCTTGGTACTGGAACCTTCAGCGGGCGAAAGCTCATGGAGTTTCATTGGTTGTCCTCCTTCAATTAAACGTTTTCTACCTTAACGAGGTGCTCGATAAGCTTAACCTTACCAGCGAGTACCGCGTCATTTTTGCATACGATGCTGTCGCCGGGTCTCTTGAGACCGAGAGAGTCAGCAGTGAGCTTCTGTTTCGGCTTAGCACCGATAAGGCTTTTGGTGAGAGTTACTTTGCAGTTATTCATATCTCAATACCTCCTCAGCCTTTAACCTGGTCAACGCTGATATCACGGATCTTAGCAACCTCTTCAACGGTGCGAAGAGCGCGGAGACCCTCGATAGTAGCCTTAACTACGTTATTGGGGTTGCTGGAACGAAGACACTTTGCACGAATGTTCTTGATACCAGCCATTTCAAGTACGGTACGAACTGCGCCGCCGGCGATGATACCGGTACCGGGTGCAGCGGGCTTAAGCAGAACTCTGCCTGCGCCAAACTCACCAATTACCTCGTGAGGAATGGTAGAGCCCTTGAGGGAAACCTCAATCATGTTCTTCTTTGCATCCTCGATTCCCTTGCGAATTGCTTCGGGAGTCTCAGCTGCCTTACCGAGACCGCATCCTACGTGACCGTTACCGTCACCAACAACCATGATTGCTGCGAAGCGGCTTACTCGTCCACCTTTTACGGTCTTAGAAACACGGTTAATCTTAACGTTTCTCTCCTGAAGATCCAGAGTTGCCGGATCGAATTTCTTAGCCATGTTTTTTCTCCTTAATTAATGTTCAAAAATAATATTTTCAAACAGTGTATAAACCGGAAACGGCATTATGCCGTAATGCTTGACTTAGAACTGAAGTCCGCCTTCGCGAGCTCCTGCAGCCAATTCCGATACACGTCCGTGATAGAGGTAGCCGCCGCGGTCGAATACAACCGTGGTGATTCCCTTGTCTTTTGCTCTCTCAGCAATGATCATGCCGAGCTTCTTTGCAGCTTCTTTGTTTCCGCCGGTTCCCTCAAAGGATGCTTCAAGGGTGGAAGCGGATACAAGTGTTACACCTGCAACGTCGTCAATGATCTGTGCAGTGATATTATTGGTAGAGCGGTATACAGACAAACGGGGGCACTCAGCCGTACCGGATATCTTAGCTCTAACTCTCTTATGACGCTTAAGGCGCTGAGCATTACTGTCTTTTCTTGATACCATCGATCTCCACTCCTTTCATTATTTACCGGCCTTACCGGTCTTACGTCTGATGCGCTCACCGACGTACTTAACACCCTTACCAAGGTAGGGCTCAGGGGGTCTCTTCTCGCGGATCTGTGCAGCGATCTCGCCGACGATCTGCTTGTCAATACCCTTAACGATTATGCTGTTAGCATTAGGAACATCAAAGGTGATGCCGTTCTCTTCCTCAAAAAGAATGGGGTGAGAATGACCGAGGTTAAGAGTGAGGGTCTTGCCCTGCTTCTGTGCTCTGTAACCAACACCGTTGATCTCGAGCTCCTTGGTGAAGCCCTTAGTTACACCCTCAACCATGTTGTTGATGAGGGTACGGGTGAGGCCGTGGAGAGACTTGTCTTCCTTTTCGTCGGAAGCACGCTCAACAACGATCTCAGCGCCGTTGATCTTCACCGCCATCTTGGGGTGAACAGTCTGAGTTAAAGTTCCGAGCGGGCCCTTGACGGTGATAACGTTTGCGTCATCAACCTTAACGTCAACACCTGCGGGAACAGCTATCGGCTTAATACCAATTCTTGACATTTTCTTTTCTCCTCCCGCTCAGATTACCATACGAAAGCAAGTACTTCGCCACCGATGTTCTCGCGGCGAGCACGCTTGTCGGTCATGATACCCTTAGATGTAGAAACGATCGCGATGCCAAGGCCGTTCATAACCTTAGGCATATCCTCACAGCCGGAGTAGATGCGAAGACCGGGCTTGGAAACTCTGCGGATACCGCGGATAACCTTGGACTTGCCCTGTCCGTACTTGAGAGTGATGCGAATAATTCCCTGCTTGCCGTCTTCGATTACCTGGTAGCCCTTGATGTAGCCCTCAGCCTGAAGAATATCGGCAATAGCCTTTTTCATATTAGATGCCGGAACGTCAACAGTCTCGTGCTTTGCATCGTTTGCATTGCGGATTCTGGTGAGCATATCGGCGATTACGTCTGACATTTGCATAATTATTAATCCTCCTATGCAAGTATATTTTTCTTGCCGCCGGCTGTCCTGCCGGCATTAAATCAGTGGTTAAAGCGCTCTCGCTTTCCTTCCGATAGATTGGAGATATTTATCTCATCGTCCGGTTTATTTAACCGGGTATACAAAGCTTACCAGCTTGCCTTTCTTACGCCCGGGATCTCGCCCTTGTGAGCAAGAACGCGGAAGCAGATACGGCAGATACCGTACTTACGAAGATAACCGTGGGGACGGCCGCAGATCTTGCAGCGGTTGTACTCACGGGTGGAGAACTTCTGCTGTCTCTGCTGTTTGATTTTCATTGATGTTTTTGCCATTTTATTTCCCCTCCTTATTTAGCAAAGGGTGCACCCATAAGGGTAAGCAGCTCTTTTGCTTCTTCATCAGTGTTGGCAGTGGTGACAAAAGCGATATCCATACCGCGGATCTTATCTACCTTCTCATACTCGATTTCAGGGAAGATAAGCTGCTCTTTGAGACCGAGGGAGTAGTTACCGCGGCCGTCAAAAGCGTTGGGGTTGATACCCTTAAAGTCACGAACACGGGGGAGAGCGATGTTGAAGAGTCTGTCGATAAACTCATACATACGCTCGCCGCGAAGAGTAACCTTCGCACCGATCTTCATGCCCTCACGGAGCTTGAAGTTAGCGACGGACTTCTTTGCGTAAGTGGGTACAGCGTGCTGTGCAGTAATGATGGAAAGATCCTCGATGATGCTGTCGATTACCTTGGTGTTCTCCTTAGCATCGCCTGCGCCAACGTTAACAACGATCTTGTCGATCTTGGGGATCTGCATAACGCTCTTGTACTCAAACTTCTTCATAAGTGCGGGAGCAACTTCGTTCTTATAAAAATCCTTAAGTCTTGCCATTTTCGTTCCTCCCATTACAGTGTTTCGCCGCACTTGGCGCAAACACGTTTCTTGTTGCCGTCTTTGATCTCATACTTAGCGCGAACGCCCTTGCCGCACTTGGAGCAGAAAAGCTGAACCTTAGATGCGTACATAGGACCGTCAACGGTGATGATACCACCGACGTCACCCTGTCTTCTGGGCTTGGTGTGCTTCTGAACACGGTTAACGCCCTCAACGATTACCTTACCCTCTTTGGGAGATACCTCGAGAACCTTACCCTTCTTGCCCTTATCGTCACCGGAAATAACGATTACGGTATCGTCCTTCTTTATATGAAGCTTGTTATTCATAATTCGTTACCTCCTTACAGTACTTCGGGAGCAAGGGAAAGAATCTTAAGATAATCTTTCTCTCTGAGCTCTCTTGCCACCGGGCCAAAGATACGGGTTCCACGGGGCGTCTTATCGTCTTTAATGATTACCGCAGCGTTCTCGTCAAACTTTATATTTGAGCCGTCTGCACGCTTGATACCCTTAACGGATCTTACGATTACCGCGCGAACGACATCACCTTTTTTAACAAGACCACCGGGCGCTGCCTTCTTGACTGCGCAAACAACTACATCACCGATATTGGCATAACGTCTGCCGGTACCGCCGAGTACGCGAATGCACATCATTTCCTTAGCGCCTGTGTTGTCGGCAACCTTCATGATTGTCTGTTGCTGAATCACTGGTCTTCCTCCTTATTCAATACGATGTTAAACGTACCTACTTATTATTTTGCTTTTTCGATGATGGAAACAAGACGCCATCTCTTGGTTTTGGAAAGGGGTCTGGTCTCCATTACGCTTACCTTGTCGCCGATACCGCACTCGTTGTTCTCATCGTGTGCGTGGATCTTTGCAGTATGCTTAATGATCTTGCCGTAGTCGGGATGCTTTACGTTATCCTCGATAGCTACAACGATGGTCTTGTCCATCTTGTTGCTGACAACGCGGCCGACTCTGGTCTTTCTCAAGCTGCGCTCGATTGCTTCACTCATGACTTACTTCCTCCTTATGCATTCTTCTCTTGAAGGATGGTCAGTACACGCGCAATGTCACGCTTGCACTCAACGATCTTGTTGGGGTTGTCAAGCTGATTGATCGCGTGCTGAAAACGGAGGTGGAAAAGCTCATCCTTGAGCTCCTTGAGCTTTGCATTAAGCTCATCAGCAGTCATTTCTCTGATTTCCTTTGCCTTCATGCTCAAACCTCCCCGTTCTCTTTCATCTGCTGTTCGCGGGTCACAAACTTAGTCTTGATAGGAAGCTTGTGACTTGCAAGACGCATAGCTTCTTTTGCATCTTCTTCATTAACCCCGTCCATCTCGAAGAGTACACGGCCGGGCTTAACAACGGCTACCCAGTACTCAGGAGATCCCTTACCGGAACCCATTCGGGTCTCAGCAGGCTTCTCAGTGATAGGCTTATCGGGGAATATCTTGATCCAGACCTTACCGCCACGCTTTACGTAACGGGTCATCGCAATACGCGCTGCCTCGATCTGGTTACTGGTGATCCATGCGGGCTCAGTTGCAACAAGGCCAAAAGAGCCGTTGCTAATCTTATTACCGCGCATTGCCTTACCTGTAAGTCTTCCGCGATGAACGCGTCTGAACTTAACTCTCTTCGGCATTAACATTATCTATTGCTCCCTTCTCCTCTGTTTCTGCGGGGGCGATCATGATCTCTGCGGGAACGGTCATCGCCTCTTGCGCGGCGGTTGTTGTTCGACTCAGAGTTTCTTGAAACGTCAGCAAGGATCTCGCCCTTGTAGATCCATACCTTAACACCGATCTTACCGTAAGTGGTGTTTGCTTCCCAGAAACCGTACTCAATGTCGGCTCTGATAGTCTGAAGCGGAATAGTACCCTCGTGGTAGTGCTCAGTTCTTGCGATCTCGGCACCGCCAAGACGACCGCTTACTGCGATCTTGATACCCTTTGCGCCAAGTCTCATGGTTCTGCCGATGGCCTGCTTCATAGCACGGCGGAAAGCGATTCTTCTCTCAAGCTGAGAGGAGATGCTCTCGGCAACGAGCTGAGCGTTGAGGTCAGGCTGTCTTACCTCAATTACATTAACTGCAACGGGCTTGCCAACCATCTTCTCAAGGGTTACTCTAAGCTTCTCGATCTCTGCACCGCCGCGGCCGATAACCATACCGGGCTTAGCACAGTGAATAAATACTCTTACTCTCTCACGGTCACGCTCGATCTCGATCTTGGGAACACCGGCGCCCTGAAGAGTCTTCTTAAGATATTTTCTGAGATTGTAGTCGGACACAAGAGTATCGCCGAACTTCTCGTCGCTCTCGAACCATCTTGAATCCCAGTCTTTGATTACACCGACACGCAGACCGTGCGGATTAATTTTCTGACCCATTTAGTGGTTTATCCTCCTTACTCAGACTCTTTCTTTAAGAACCATAGTTACGTGGCTGGTTCTCTTGAGTATTCTGTCTGCTCTACCCTGTGCTCTCGGCATAATTCTCTTAAGAGTCGGGCCGGGGCATACAAAGCATTCAGATACATAAAGTTTAGACACATCCATATCAAAGTTGTGCTCCGCGTTAGCGATAGCGCTACCAAGCAGCTTTATAAGATATTCCGATGCGGCCTTCGGCGTATTCTTGAGAATAGCCATCGCCGTGCCGGCATCCTTTCCTCTGATGAGGTCGAGGACAATCTTAACCTTACGCGGTGATATGCGTGCGTATTTAAGATAAGCTTTTGCTTCCATTACGATTGTTGCCTCCCTTCGCCGATTTTTTGGCGAATGTTATTTTAATTTCGAATTATTATTACTTATTCGAGGTTTTGGAACCCGAATGTCCGCGGAAAAGACGGGTAGGTGCAAACTCACCGAGCTTGTGACCGATCATTTCCTCAGTGACATATACCGGAACGTGCTTTCTTCCGTCATAAACCGCGATGGTATGACCAACGAATTCCGGGAAAATGGTAGATGCACGCGACCATGTTTTGAGAACCTTCTTTTCGTTCTTCTCATTCATGGCAACAATCCGAGAAAAAAGCTTTGCCTCAACAAAAGGCGGCTTTTTCAGGCTTCTTGACATTTGGTGCTTCCTCCTTATTTACTGTTTCTGTGCTTTACGATCATTTTTTCGGTGCGGCTCTTCTTCTTTCTGGTCTTATAACCCAGAGCAGGCTTGCCCCAAGGAGTTACAGGAGAAGGACGGCCGATGGGAGAACGTCCCTCACCACCACCGTGGGGGTGATCGCAGGGGTTCATTACAGAACCGCGAACGGTAGGACGAATACCGCGATGTCTGGTCTTACCAGCCTTACCGATTTTAACCGTATCATGCTCAATGTTGCCGATCTGTCCGATAGTAGCCTTGCAGTCAAGTCTTACTATACGAACTTCTCCCGAAGGAAGACGTACCTGAGCCTGTCCGTTTTCTTTTGCCATAAGCTGAGCTGCGCATCCTGCGGAACGAACAAGCTGTCCGCCCTTACCGGGATAAAGCTCAATGTTATAAATGAAAGTACCGACCGGGATGTTCTCTATGGGGAGAGCGTTACCGGGCTTGATATCAGCTTCAGAAGAGGAGTAAACTACGTCTCCGTCCTTAAGACCGACGGGAGCGATGATGTAGCTCTTAGCGCCGTTCTCATACTGAAGAAGGGCGATGTAAGCGGTTCTGTTAGGATCGTACTCGATACCAAGAACGGTTGCAGGTCCCTCATTAGTATTTCTCTTGAAGTCGATGATTCTGTACTTCTGCTTGTTTCCGCCACCTCTGTGACGAACGGTTATTCTACCGTAGCTATTACGTCCGGCATGCTTCTTCTTGATCTCAATAAGACTCTTCTCAGGGCTAAACTTAGTAACCTCGTCGAAGCTGGGTACAGTCATATTACGTCTTGCCGGAGTAGTCGGTTTATACTTAATAGTAGGCATTTATCTTTCCCTCCCGACTTAGTTCATACCGTCAAAGAACTCGATGGTCTTAGAAGACGAGGTAAGAGTAACGATCGCCTTTTTCCAAGCTGCAGTGTAGCCTGCCTGGTATCTGAGTCTCTTCGGTTTTCTTTTCATGTTAATGGTATTTACGGAAGCAACCTCTACCTTGAAGAGCTGCTCAACTGCAGCTGCGATCTCGGGCTTGGTTGCAGAGCGAAGCACCTTGAATCCGTACTTCTTGCTAGCCGCCATATCCATACTCGCCTCGGTGATAACCGGAGCGATGATAATATCCTGTGCTGTTCTCATTATGCGTAAACCTCCTCGATTTTTTCTGCTGCGGAGCGAACGATGATGAGCTTGTTGCAGTTAAGAATATCGTATACGTTTATGGTATTGTACTGAGCGGTAACTACTCCGGGAATGTTGGAGAAGCTGCGAACGACCTTGTTGTCGTTATCAGCAAGAACTACGAGAGCCTTGCCTGCTGCGCCAACCGCCTCAAGCATCTTAACCATGGTCTTGGTCTTGTATTCCTCAGTCTTAATGCTGTCGAGAACGATCATATCGCCTGCAGCAACCTTGGAAGAAAGAGCGCTGAACATTGCAACGCGGCGAGTCTTCTTAGTAAGCTCGGTACGGTAGCTGCGGGGCTTAGGACCGAGAGCTACGCCACCGTGTGTCCACTGAGGAGCACGGGTGCTACCCTGTCTTGCACGGCCGGTACCCTTCTGTCTCCAGGGCTTCTTACCGCCGCCGGAAACCTCGGTACGGGTCAGTGTGGACTGAGTACCCTGTCTCTGGTTCATCAAATATGCTCTTACAGCTGCGTGGAGGACTGCACCGTTGATCTCTGCGCCGAATACTTTATCAGACAAAGTGATGTCGCCAACCTCTTTGCCATTCATATCAAGAACTTTCAAATTAGGCATTGTCTTTCCTCCTCCCGCTTATGCTTTTACACTGTCGCGAATGAATACGATACCGCCGCGAGCACCGGGAACAGCGCCCTTGATAGCGATAATGTTCTTCTCCGCGTCAATCTTTACTACATCTAAGTTGAGAACGGTTACCTGTTCGTTACCGTACTGTCCTGCCATCTTCTTGTTCTTGAAGATTCTCGCAGGGTCGATAACGCCCATAGAACCTGACTGACGATGGATGGGTCCGACACCGTGAGTAGCCGGAAGCTTGTGAAGATTCCATCTCTTGATCGCACCGGTGTAGCCGTGGCCCTTAGTCATACCGGTAACGTCGACCTTCTCGCCTGCGGCGAAGGTTTCGACAGATATGATGTCGCCTACGTTAACTCCGGAGATGTCCTCAAGACGGAACTCCTTAAGGTGTCTCTTTGCAGTAATGCCTGCTTTCTTAAAGTGGCCGTTCTCTGCCTTGGAAATGTTCTTTTCCTTTGTGTCCATGAAACCGAGCTGAACCGCGTCGTAGCCATCGCTCTCAACGGTCTTCTTCTGCGCTACTACGCAGGGGCCGGCTTCAATGACGGTAACCGGGATGACGTTTCCGACTTCGTCGAAAATCTGTGTCATACCGATCTTCTTACCGATGATGCCTTTTTTCATTTTTTCCTCCTATTGGTTATTGGTTGACGTATGTGAATTATCGGAGAACCGATTACGCCAACTTGACCGATCGGAACCGAACCTTCGGTTTAGATCAATTGCTTGCCGCTGTGATATTAAAGCTTAACTTCCATATCAACGCCGGCGGGGATCTCAAGTCCCATGAGAGCCTCAACGACTTTCTGGGAAGGCTTGATGATGTCGATCAGACGCTTGTGAGTACGAGTCTCGAACTGCTCGCGGCTGTCCTTATACTTGTGCACCGCACGAAGAATGGTGATGATCTCCTTCTCAGTGGGGAGCGGAATAGGACCGGATACAGTCGCACCGTTTCTCTTAGCTGCGTCAACTATCTTAGCTGCTGCAGCGTCGATCAAGGTGTGATCGTAGCTCTTAAGTCTAACTCTGATTTTCTCCTTGACTGCCATGTGTTTTGCCTCCTGTTCTGATTTCTTCGTCCGCCCTATATAAGGTACGGACGCGCTTGATATTAGGGGGCGGGACACCTTGTACACCGTTCCGCGCGTTTCGTGCGTTCCCTTATAAAAATCCGGATTCCGCAGATCCAGCATAAATCCGCAGAAACCCCGGGAAGTCATAAGTCGAGTACTTATCTTGTGTCGCCCGGTTAAAATATCGGACATACTCCACGGAAATTCCCCGCTCAAAGGCGGCCACCTTCCGCTTCTACGCATATCAAGCTCTACTATTTTATCACACATTTTCCTGTATTTCAAGTGTTTTTGAGTATTTCGACCAAAAGATTTATGTAGAAAATATGCTGATTTTTCGCATTATTCATTGTATATATTGCACAACACTTTTTATGCCTTTCTTTCCCCCCTCTCGATACCGTTTCCGCAATTCCCGGTGTGGTTATAAAGAATTATTCCGTAATAGAGTATATATATAATATAAATGAAGAAAAAAACCGTCCTTTGCCGCCGTAGGTATTGTATTTTGCTGTAAATTGTGGTAGAATGAGTAGGTATTACTATTTATTTTCGGAGATGAATAAGAAAAATGGAGTATAATATTTCTGATAAAATGCGTTCTCTTAAGCCTTCCGCTATAAGAGAGATATTCAAGAGCCTGTCCGATCCCAGTATAATCTCCTTTGCGGCAGGCAACCCCGCTCCCGAGTCCTTCCCTACCGAGGCTATGGCAAAGATATCCGCAGACATTTTTGCAAACGAGGCGATCACCGCACTTCAGTACGGAATCACCGAGGGGTATCCCGCACTCAGAGAGGATATCAAAGCGAGACTTAAAAACAAGTTCGGCATTGGCCGTGACTTTGACAATACCATCGTTGTGACCGGCGGTCAGCAGGGCATTGAGCTTGCCTGCAAGGTACTGTGCAACGAGGGGGACACCGTTCTCGTTGAGAACCCCTCCTTCATCGGTGCTCTCAACGCATTCCGTTCCAACGGTGTGAACACCGTCGGCGTTCCCCTTGAGGATGACGGCATCAACGTAGAAGCTCTTGAGGCGGCTATAAAAGCTAACCCCAAGGCAAAGCTCCTTTACCTGATCCCCACCTTCCAGAATCCCGCCGGCATCACCACCACCGAGGCAAAGCGCCGTGCGGTATACGAGATAGCAAAGAAGAACGGTCTCGTTATTCTTGAGGATAACCCCTACGGCGAGCTTCGCTTTGCCGGAGAGGAGATTCCCACCATCAAATCCTTTGACGAGGACGGAATCGTTATCTACTGCTCCTCCTTCTCAAAGATCCTTTCAGCAGGTATGCGTGTGGGCTACGTTTGCGCTCCCGATGCCATTGTTCAGAAGATGGTAGTCGCAAAGCAGGTTGAAGACGTTCACACCAACGTATTCTTCCAGATGCTCTGCCACAGATTTATCACCGACTATGACCTTGATGAGCACATTGAGGGCATCCGTGCTCTCTACCGCAGAAAGTGCGGACTTATGCTCGACACGCTTGAAAGCGAGCTTGGCGGAATCATCAAGTTCACCCGTCCCGAGGGCGGTCTCTTCGTATGGTGTACCCTTCCCGAGGGTGTTGATCTCTCCGACTACGTTAAGAGAGCTCTTGCCAACAAGGTAGCCGTTGTTCCCGGCACTGCATTCAATGCTGACACCGAGGCTCCCTCCGACTCCTTCCGTATCACCTACGCTACTCCCTCAGAGGAGCAGATCGTAGAGGGTATCAAGGCACTTAAGCGCAGTCTCTGATACATAACTTACGGCAATAATACGCAATATATAATATAAAGGAAAGCTTTTAATCATGTTTAACGACAAGAAAGTAATATTCTCGGGTGTACAGCCCTCGGGAAACCTTACTATCGGTAACTATCTCGGCGCGATCCGCAACTTCGGTAAGTTCTCTGATGAATACAAGTGCTTCTACTGTGTAGTGGACCTTCATGCCATCACTGTAAGACAGAACCCCGCAGAGCTTCGCCGCCGCACCTATGAGACCCTGGCGCTTTATCTTGCCTGCGGTCTTGATCCTCAGAAGAACACTGTATTCGTTCAGAGCCACGTTCCTGCTCACGCAGAGCTGGGCTGGATGCTGGACTGCTACACTATGTTCGGTGAGCTGTCAAGAATGACTCAGTTCAAGGACAAGAGTGCGAAAAACGCACAGAACATCAACGCAGGTCTCTTTACCTATCCCGTTCTTATGGCGGCGGACATACTCCTGTATCAGACAGAGCTTGTTCCGGTAGGTGTTGACCAGAAGCAGCACGTTGAGCTTGCACGTGACATTGCAATGCGCTTCAACTCCGTATACAGCGATACCTTCGTTGTTCCTGAACCCTATATCCCCGAGACCGGAAAGAAGATAATGTCTCTTGCCGAGCCGGAGAAGAAGATGAGCAAATCCGATGAAAATGAGAATGCGGTAGTCCGCATCCTTGACTCAAAGGACGCTATTATGCGTAAATTCAAGAGAGCGGTAACCGACAGCGGCTCTGAGATCAAGTTCGCTGACGGTAAGGACGGTATAAACAATCTTATCACCATATACAGTGCATTTACCGACAAGTCCATCCCCGAGATCGAGCGTGAGTTTGCGGGCATGGGCTACGGTCAGTTCAAGGAAGCAGTCGGTGAAGCGTGTGCTGATGCACTTGCTCCCGTCCAGGCAAAATTTGCTGAGCTTTCCTCTGACAAGGCATATCTTGAATCTGTTATGAAGCAGGGTGCAGAGGAAGCATCCTACTGTGCACGCAAAACATTATCAAAAGTAAAACGCAAGGTTGGATTCGTTATTTAAGGAGACGAAAAAATGGCTTACCAAAGCTTGATATTCGGGATAGCCGCCGTTCTCTGCGCCGGACTTCTGACATTTACTCTTACCCCTATAGTCCGTGTGCTTGCATATAAGATCGGTGCTATCGACGTTCCAAAGGACAACCGCCGTATGCACAAGAAGCCCACACCCAGGATCGGCGGACTTGCCATATTTATTGCATTCCTTTTGACTACTGTGGTGTTCTGTCCCGTAAACAATACAATGATCGCTATCTGGGCGGGCGGAGGACTTCTGGTCCTCATCGGTATCCTTGACGATTGCCGCGGTATAAATGCGTGGCTGAAGCTGCTGGTGCAGATAGCCGCAGCCGGCATAGCTATCTCACAGGATATTGTTATACGGCATATCAACTTCTTCGGTATACACGTTGAGCTGGGGTATCTGGCAATTCCGATAACCGTGCTGTGGATAGTCGGTCTGACCAATGCGATAAACCTCATTGACGGTCTTGACGGACTTGCCTGCGGCGTATCCGCTATCTGCTCGATATCTCTCTTTACTGTCACACTGCTTTTTGCAGAGCCTCAGTACGCACTTCTGACTGCAATAGTAGCAGGCACCTGCCTCGGCTTCTTCCCATTTAACGCAAACCCCGCAAAAATATTTATGGGTGACGCCGGTGCACTGTTCTTGGGCTATACCTTCTCGATACTGTCAATAAGCGGAATATTCAAGCTCCACGCAGTCTTGTCCTTTATCATTCCTCTTTCGATATTCGGACTTCCTCTTTTTGACACTGTACTGGCATTCACCCGCCGCATCTTACACGGCAAGAGTCCCTTCTCCGCTGACCGCGGCCATCTTCACCACAAGCTGGTGGATATGGGCTTCGGACACAAGCAGAGCGTGCGTATCCTCTACGCAATATGCGGTATTCTCGGCATCTCGGCAATACTCTTTACCGACGAGAATCTCTACAGAGCGGGTTTTGTGGTAATAGTTACTTTAATAATATTCTTCATTATATTCAAACTTCTTAAAAATCCCGTCACACGTTCTCTGACCGGACTTGAAAACTCTGACACAAGAGCAACCGGCAACGGATTTGCAAGCTATAAGGAAGCAGAGGAAAAGATCCACAAAGAGATGGAGAAATCCGGCTGGGAAGAAAAATAATTTTCGGATTTTTTTGATCTGCGGGAACAAATGAATAAAAATGACCGTCTAACTCTTCAAAAGAAGAAAGAAAGGCGGTCTTTTTTAATGAAAACAAGAAAAATAATATCGGTTGTTCTTTTAGTAATATTCGTCCTGTCCCTTGCATCCTGCAGTGCTACAAGCCATAAGGCAACAGACAGATACTTTGGCGGAGGATACTCCGAGGAGTCGGTAAGCGCTGACAATATGGCACCTTCAGAAAAGTACGAGCCTGAGCTTGACTATGATTATGAGGGTGTATTTGATGACGTAAATACCTCCACCGGTACTTCCGGTACAACTGACTCGAGCCTCCCGGACACAGGCGGACGTAAGGTGATCTTCTCATCTTCATTTTCGATAAACACCAAGAATTTTACCGAGTCCTGTGCCAAGCTTGATGCCCTTATCGCAAAGTTCGGCGGATACGTGGAATCCTCAAGAGTATACAGCGGTGACGAGAGCAAATACCGCACCAGAAGCGCAAATTACACCATCAGAATACCTGCCAAGAACTATTTTGATATGATAAGCGAGACCTCCTCTGTGGGTACGGTGGTAGACCGCTCTGACAACAACAGAGACATAACCGACGAGTATTTTGATATTGAAGCCCGTCTCTCTACCCTCAAGACAAAGCAGGACAGACTTCTTGCTCTGCTCTCAGAGGCAAAGTATATCGACGATATCATTTCACTTAACAACGCGCTTGAGGAGACGATGTATCAGATCGAAAACCTCACCGGTACTCTCAAGAAATACGACTCCCTTATCTCCTATTCCACCGTCACCGTAAGCATTACCGAGGTCGCCGAGATAGTTGAGACGCCTCCGGTAAACGCTACCTTCGGCGAGAGAATATCAAGTGCACTTAACGCATCCTGGAAGGGTGTGGTAGCATTCTTTGAGAACGCAGTTATCGTCATCGTTGCTTCTCTGCCCGTTCTTCTTCCCTTCGGTGCTGTTGCTCTTATCGTCATAATCATAGTTGCCGCAGTAAAGCACGGCAAAAAGAAGCGTGCAAAGAAAATGATAAGTGCACATACTGATAATAAATAAAGCTATGTAAGTTATCCTTCAAAAAAAGAATAAAATATATAAAAACAAATTCAGGCGGCGGCCGCATTTTCGGCCACCGCCTTGTTTTTGTAACCGGAAATCTGCCTGCAGTGTCGGCAGCGAACAGTTCCCGCCGTAACAGAAATCTTCCCCCGACGTACCCGGTGGATGATGAGAAAGGCTTTGAAAACAGGCTTAGAAAAACACAGTAGGATTATTTACGGGTAGGCTTTACGTTAGAGGCAGGAGTAATATCCCCCTCGATAGGTCCGTTAGCCTCCTCGAAGGCTTTGATATTTTGTCTGATCAAAACAAGTACCTGACTGTTCACACTTCTGCCCTCATAGTCAGCAATATAAGAGATCTTGTTCAGCATCTCTTCTTCAATTCTTATAGATACACTCTTAATAGCCATATTGTCACCCCAAAACAAATATATCATATATTTATTTTAGATTCGTTATGTGCTATAATGTCATAAACAGATACACAGTATATCTAAATTATTTGAGGAGATGATTAGGATAATAAACAATAGAGTACAAGAGACCTGTTGCTTTATCGGTCATAGGACGATCAATGAGTCAGAAGAATTGAAGAAAGCATTACTCGATTCCATAGAACGGCTGATAACAGAGAAAAGCATAAACACTTTTCTTTTCGGAAGCAGAAGCCGTTTTGACACCTTCTGTTTAGAGCTTGTGACCCAAATAAAAGAAAAACACCCACACATAAAACGAATTTACGTACGGGCTGAATTTCCCATTATCAGAGATGACTATAAATCTTATCTGCTGAATCTGTACGATGATACCTTTTATCCCGAAAAGGCACTTGGAGCAGGAAAAGGCGTATATGTTAAACGCAATTATGAAATGATTGACAAAAGCCGCTTCTGTATTTTCTATTACGATGAAAAAAGCTTAACAGCTAATAAAAGCGGCACAAAAACAGCATTGGATTACGCCGCCAAACGAGGAAAAGAAATCATTATTATTAACCAACAGAGATAAAAACAGGCAGGAGCGTATTCCTGCCTGCTTTTATTAGTTTATTCTTCGGTATTGTCATTATCGCCGTAGTCAATGACTACTTTTCGGCAATTTCTGCACAGGCCTGCCGCCACGGCAGAACCCTTAATAAATGAATGCTCCGATAGAAGGACCGAGTCGGGATGAAGCTCCGCCTTACCGAAAAGTCTGCTTTTCTTCTGCCAGCTTATCTCATTCGGACTTTGTATGACACCCATCTCCATTTCAGAGCCGCACCAGGGACACTTCACTGCAAAATCCCCCTTTACTTTTCAACAAAGAAGGATGCCTCCGAGTCGGCGGTAGCGAGAGCGAAGGAAAGCGGGAATTTTTCAAATGAATCGCCTACGTTTCTCACGTCATCGTTACCGGAGAAGCCCATATGATAGCGTATTGCAAAGGCCTCCTCACGGGTGAGCTTCATATAGCCGGAGATGATGTATACAGACTTTTCGCCGTGTCCGTAAGGAAGATCGTCACAGAACTCATAATAAGGAACTGATCTCCAGATACCGTCCTCACCCTTCACGTTACGCATAGAGGTCTTATACACATTGACCTTGCAAAGATCGTGAAGAAGGGCAACTATAGCAATGCTCTCGTCTGAATACTCAAGTCCGTATACCTCTTTTACTCTCTCACGGGAAAGGTAGTCTCTGAGACACTCGTATACGTTGATACTGTGCTCCACTAAGCCTCCCTCGTAAGAGCCGTGGAAACGTGTGCTGGCAGGAGCGGTAAAGAAGTCGCTCGCAGGGGAGGTAAGATAGTCAAGCAGCTTATCCGCTCCCTCGCGCTTGATGTTTTCCTTATAGATATAAATAAATTTTTCCTTTAAACTCATATTAACCTCCATTTCGTCGCTATGCGGCGACACACAAATTTCAGCAAATTCAAATGCGTTCGCTTATGCGAACAAAATTGTAATTATACCCTTGCTATCTTTTTAAGTCCTGCGGCAAGCACGTCGCAGAATCTGTCCATCTCATCTACAGTATTAAGATGTGAAAGACTTACTCTGATCGTTGAATCCGCCCGCTTTCTGTCAAGGCCAAAGGCAAGGAGTGTCTTGCTGGGACCGGGAGAATGAGATGAGCAGGCAGAGCCGCTGGAGACGTATATTCCCTCTCCTGAGAGATATCTGAGCATTATCTCACTGCGTATTCTTGGCAGAGAAATACTGATAATGTGGGGAGCGAAAGCACTCTCGGACCTATTGATCTGTATTTCGTTAAGTGTATTATCCTCACTTAGACGCTCTTCAAGATGCGCCCTGCACAAAGATATCTGAGCAAGATGTTCATCGAGACCGTTAACTCCGTATTCGACCGCCGCCGCAAAGCCGGCGATTCCCGGCAAGTCCTCAGTGCCGGAACGAAGTCCGCCTGACTGACCGCCGCCGTGGACTATGGGAGAGACCTTCTTTGCACGCACGGTATCCGCAGAGAGATACAGTGCACCCATTCCCTTAGGGCCGTGTATTTTATGTGAGCTGACGGTCACCGCATCAGCACCACAGGAGAGTATGCTCTGCTTTGTTTTCAGAAAGCCCTGTACAGCATCGGTGTGTGTCAATGCATCGGGGCACAGCCGCTTAACAAGGGAAAACGCAGAGGAAAGATCGTATACCGCACCGGTCTCGTTATTTACCGACATAAGGCTGACCAGCACGGTTCTCGTGCTGAGCGCACTCTCAAGACCGCCAAGGTCAAGAACACCGCCGCGTGTAGCTATCCTGACTACGTCAAAGCCAAGCGAGCGGAGATGCTCTGCAGCCAAGTCAACCGCCGCATGTTCGCTGTCAGAGATTATTATTCTGCCCCCGGCGTTACGGCTCTTTGCAAGAGCTGTACCGACGATGGCTATATTATCGGCTTCTGTACCGCCCGAGGTAAAAATCAGCTCTCCCCTTCCCGGCACGCCGCCGAGAGCGGAAATAAGAGTCTTCTTTGCCTCTGTCAGTATCTTTCCGGCTGAAACGCCCATACCGTGTACCGATGAGGGGTTGCCCCAATCCTCACGGTAGACCGCCGTCATTCTGTCAAGGGCAGCGGCACATATAGGCGTAGTTGCGCTGTTGTCAAGATAAATCTTGTCCATTTGTCAGTCCTTGAAGCGGAAGTTCTTGACAGCCTCGGTAAAGTCGGAGACGTTGTTGTCGTATGCAGATGCAAGTGCAGTATAAGTAAGAATATAAACGCTGCCGTTCTTTACAACAACGATAGTCATAAACTTATAGTCAACACCGCCGGAGGTCTTATCTGTTTCCGCTGTATCAGCTGTCTCAGTTTCTTCTGACTCAGCCCCAGTAGTGTCAGATGATCCGCCGAAGAAGGTAGCGGTATAAACGTATTTACCTGCGGTATTACCGCCGAGGATAGTCTCAGACTCTTCAACCATCTCAAAATTATTGTAGATAGCCTTGAACTGATCCTCATAGCTATCCCAGTACTCGGAGTAGGTCATAGTCATATCCTTAAGCCCAAAGGACATCATACAGATATTGGTGGGATCGGTATCACTGCGGTAAGCGGTAACTACACCGGTGGAGATATCAGCCTTCCAGTCCTCGGAAACGAAGAGGTAGTAATCAACGGTAGAGGGGGATATCAGCTGCATTCCGCCGGGAACTGCAACACCGTCATCGGTTATTATATCCTTTCCCTTTGAGCATCCGGTAAGGACAAAGGAAAGAGAAAGAAGAAGCACAAGAAAAATTGCCGTAAGTTTTTTCATTTTCGGGTTCTGCCTTTCGTGACTTAATGTGTTATTATAAATTATAATATTATATAAGCAATTTTACAAGGTTATTTTGTAAACAAATTTGAAAAAGGGATATCCGAGGCGGAATATCCCTTTTCTACGGTCTTATAAGTATTATCAGACTCCGGAATATGCTGCAAATCCACCGTCAACGGGGATAACAACACCGTTAACAAAGCCGGATGCACCGGGATCGGTAAGCCAAAGGAGAGTACCGAGGAGATCGTACGTCTCGCCGAAGCGGTTCATGGGAGTATGGTTCAGTATCTTCTCAGAGCGGGGAGTAAGAGAGCCGTCAGCATTCATAAGAAGCGCGCGGTTCTGATCGGTTACAAAGAAGCCGGGAGCGATAGCATTAACTCTGATACCAACGGGAGCAAAATGTACCGCAAGCCACATGGTAAAGTTAGAAACAGCCGCCTTAGCACCAGAGTAAGCGGGGATCTTGGTAAGAGGACGGAAGCTGTTCATGCTGGAGATATTGATAATAACGGGATCCTTGCCGTCCGCCATCTCACGTGCGAACACCTGAGTGGGAAGAAGAGTGCCGAGGAAGTTAAGATTGAATACGAACTCGATACCTGCGGGATCAAGGTCAAAGAAGGTGGTTACACCCTCAGCGGCATTCTCAAGATCCTCTCTGGTGAGATACTCGTGAGTAGTAGTACCCTTGGGGTTATTACCCCCTGCACCGTTGATAAGGATATCTACGTTACCGCCAAGCTTAGCGTGGATCTCGTCACGGGCAGCCTCAAGGCTTGCCTTGTCAAGAACGTTAGCGGCAACGGGAATAGCGATACCGCCGTCATCATTTATCTCTTTAGCTACCTTTTCAGCGGCTTCAAAACGAAGGTCACAAACGGCAACCTTTGCGCCGGATGCGCCGAGAGCACGTGCGAACTCTGCACAGAGAACGCCGCCGCCACCGGTAACTACTGCTATTTTACCGTTAAGGTCAATTTTGAAAGGAAGTTTCATTTTTTATATCTCCTTGGTATATTATATTTTATAAATTACAAAAGTTCGATTTGAAGAGCGTCAAGAAGCTCGTTTATTTTCTCACGGTTGAGGGAGTAATATACTCTGTTCTGCTTTCTGTCAAGAACGATAAAGCCGTACTCCTCAAGAAGAGATACGTGATGAGAAACGGTAGCGGTGGATATACCGAGCATATTGGAAAGCTCAAGTCCGTATCTGGGTCCGGTGGAAAGTATCTTCAGTATCTTCAGCTTGCTGGCGTCACCGAGAGTACGGAGAGAGCCGCAAAGGTCTCTGAGCTTCTCACCGTCGCCGGTAAGCTTGCCGATAGGCTCGTAGTAGCCGCCCACAAAAAGAGCGTCGTCCACCGTGTCTGCGGTGAAGTTATACATATACTTCATATCAGAGCCGAGGATAACGGTAGGAATAACGGTAACGCTGTTTATCTGCTCACCGAGAGCAAGACCGAAGTTGCTGTTGATAAACTTGATGCCGCCCTCAGCGATAGCCGCCTCCATGGTAGAGATATAATGCTCTATATGGCTATCCATAGAATCATAAGCATCAAAATACGCCTGACCGATAGCCATCATAAACTCAGAGAGAAGCTGCTTGTTTAACTCAAAATTATTATAGAAGCGGCAAAGCCCCCACTTCTCCTCGTCCGGAATAGTCATAGAGGAGATAAAGTTGATAAGGTCGTTATAGTTCTTTACCTCACGGTCGAACTTAGCCTTTCTGTCCTGCATACTGAGCAGAGAGTAGAAGTTAAGGAAGAACTCAGCCTTGGAAATATTCTTAACGCTCTCAACCGCCGCATAGATATCCGCGTGGGGAGTCATCATAGCACCGTGAAGGAGATAGAATGCGTGGCAGGAGCCGAGGCTGTTCTTCTTGAAAAGCTCCTCAACGCTTCTGATATTGGTCTTGACGGAGGAAACGATTTCCTTTGAAATATTGCTGAGAGTACCGAAGCAGCTCTCAAGCAGCTCCGCATCTACCTGATACTTGGATGCGTAGTAAGATTTCTTGTCCTTATAGGATTCCTGATTGACGATCTTATAGGTGAGATAGGCACATTCAAATATTACGTTGGGTTCTTTTGAAAAAATAATATTCATACTTGCTACTCCTATTATTTAATGGTTCTTTGATGAGATTATAACACACAATTAGATACAAGTCAAGGCAAATATTACTATTATTTTTCTTTCTCCCGGGTGTTATTTTATAAAAATCGTGGAATATTCCTTTTTTTACAATTATTTTCAAAACATCTTTAACTTTGCGAGAATTTGTGATATAATATAGAATTGAGATTTTAATTTGAGGAGATAAAAACTTGAAACGGGAAGATTTAAGAAATATTGCCATCATCGCCCACGTTGACCACGGTAAGACCACCCTGGTAGACGAGATGCTAAAGCAGGGCGGTGCTTACAGAGAGAACCAGGTTACCGAGGAACGTGCAATGGACAGCAATGCTCTTGAGAAGGAGCGCGGCATCACCATTCTTGCAAAAAACACCGCAGTTCACTATAAGGGCACAAAGATCAACATAATCGACACTCCCGGCCACGCTGACTTCGGCGGAGAGGTAGAGCGTATACTGAAGATGGTAAACGGTGTACTCCTGCTCGTAGATGCGGCAGAGGGTCCTATGCCCCAGACCCGCTTTGTGCTTCAGAGAGCGCTTGAGCTTAACCACAGAGTCGTAGTGGTAATAAACAAGGTAGACAAGCCGGATGCACGGCCCACAGAGGTCGTAGACGAGGTGCTTGAGCTTCTTATCGACCTTGATGCAACTGACGAACAGCTTGACAGCCCCGTAATATTCTGCTCCGGCCGTGCAGGTACCGCTTCTCTTAATGCAGATGCTCAGGACAGCGACCTTACCGTGCTTTTCGACAGTATTATAGATTACATTCCCTGCCCCGAGGGTGAGGAGGACGGCCCTCTTCAGCTTCTGGTATCCGCCATTGACTATAACGATTACGTAGGACGTATCGGTATCGGCCGTATCGAGCGCGGTACTATCAGACAGAATCAGGAGGTCATGATCTCCAACTTCCACCGTGACGACCAGCCGAGAAAGACAAAGATAGTTTCCATATACCAGATAGACGGTCTTACCCGTGTCCCTGTTGAAAGCGCGAAGATGGGCGATATCGTCTGCTTCTCAGGTGCTGAGAATATCACTATCGGTGATACCATAACTGCTCTTGACTGCATTGAGCCTCTTGAGTTCGTCAAGGTCAGTGAGCCCACAATGGAGATGACCTTCTCGGTAAATGACAGCCCCTTTGCCGGACGTGAGGGTAAATTTGTTACCTCCCGTCAGCTCAGAGACAGACTCTACAAGGAGCTCCTTAAGGACGTTTCTCTCCGTGTTGAGGACACCGACACCACCGACAGCTTCAGAGTCTGCGGCAGAGGTGAGATGCACCTGTCAATTCTTATCGAAAATATGCGCCGTGAGGGCTATGAGCTGTGCTGCAGCACTCCCAAGGTCCTCCTCAAGGAGATAGACGGCGTTATCTGCGAGCCTATTGAGCGCGTTACAATCGACGTGCCTGAGGAATACGTCGGTGCGGTAGTAGAAAAGCTGGGCGCACGTAAGGGCGACCTGCTTGAGATGAATCTTCACGGCAACAGAATGAAGATAGAGTATTCCATCCCCGCACGTTGTCTGTTCGGTTACAGAAGCGAGTTCCTCACCGACACCCGCGGTGAGGGTATTCTGAACTCTATATTCGACGGATATCAGCCCCACAAGGGTGAGATAACCATAAGATACACCGGCTCACTTGTCGCAAGTGAGGCAGGCGAATCCACCTCCTACGGTCTCTTTAACACCCAGGAGCGCGGAATAATGTTCATCCCCGTTCAGACCCCCGTTTATGAGGGTATGATAGTAGGTGAGTCACCCAAGGTAGGTGACATTGCCGTTAACGTCTGCAAAAAGAAGCAGCTTACCGCCATCCGCTCTACCGGTGCGGATGAAGCTCTCCGTCTCGTGCCCCCGAAGATCATGTCTCTTGAGGAAGCAATCGAGTTTATTGCAGATGACGAGCTGATGGAGGTAACCCCCAAGTCTCTCCGTCTCCGCAAGCGTATCCTTGATACCGCCTCCCGCCTTAAAGCACAGAGCAAGCTTAAGAATAAATAATTTGCACGGATAAAAACCCGGACATTTTTGGAACGTGTTCTCAAGGACAGTTTTTAAATACCCCATAAATTATCGAAAACGAGCCAACTAAAAATTGGCTCGTTTTTATTGTTGATTGTTGCATACATATCAACTCAAACGAGTAAAAAACAACCGATAGTGGTAAATTACACAAAAATGCGGTTATTGACTGACATTTATCGTCGTGATAAAATAATTACAACGACAGGGCCCGTCGTATAAAGCTAATTACAATCATTTACAGAAAGGAGTAAGGTATGGATTTATTGATTGGAGAAAGAATAAAAAAATATCGCAAAAACAAAGAAATGACACAAGATGCTTTAGCCCAAGCATTGACGGTATCGCCTCAATCGATTTCTAAATGGGAATGCGGAGATGGATATCCCGACATTACACTTCTTCCGACCATTGCCAATTTTTTTGAGGTAACTGTTGATGAGTTGATAGGCAATGATGAAATAAGTGCTAAGGAAGATGTACAAAAAAACTTTTTTAATGTTATAAATTCTCTTTCACTCGATGAACAACTGGATTTAGCACTTAAATATCATAAAAAATATCCTCGAAATTGGCATATTGCAACATCGCTTATGCACAGAATCACTCGCTATCACGGAAACATGGAGGACGAATATAGAAAATTATGCGGTGACATTTGTGAGAGAATTTTGAAGGATTGTACTGACAGCACTCTGCGCAAAAGTGCTGTAGAAGCTATGTGTATGATCTGCGATGAGGAAGAAATTGGTGGGTGGCTAAATAAACATTCCAACTTTTGGTACGAAGGAAGATATGAAGTCTATGAAAAACGTTATAAGTTGTTAGGCGAAGAAGAAAAATATTGGATGATGAGGAATGCGGGAAACTTTCTACGGACATCTGCGATGATTGGGAGAATGCGTGAGCATAAAAGCTATATTGGTAAGCCGGAAGATTCGGTGGCGTGGAATACGATGTATCTCAACATTCTTATCGGAATTACTCAAAATACGATTCCTAACGGTTGGATCCCTGAATATACGATGCAGTACATTAGATTGTCTGCCGCGTATTTTGGCTTGGGAGATAAGGAAAACGGCTATTCATATTTAGAAAAAGCTCTTGAATTATGCAAACGATGGCAAGAATTTCCCGATAGTGCATTGCTTGACTTAGGAAATCCGCTATTCTTTGGCGAAACCAAGCTTATAAAAAACGATTGGCATATCCAATTACCGAACGGCGAAAAGCTTCCACATCTTCAAGGCATCAAGAACGGTATTGCAAACCTTGCAAGCATTATGGAGGCAGAAAAAGGTTGGGAATGGTTTAACAGCGTTAGAAATGAAGAACATTGGTTTACGATTCTATCTGACGCGAAATCTCTAACTATTCTGTAGGTAAAACTTAACAATTGGACAGTGTGAAAACAAAATGATCAAATAAATATGTAAACAAAACAAGCCTCCGATGAGAACGAATTCTTGTCGGAGGCTTGTCTTATCTCATTCGTAGTATATCATGTTCTAAAATTTACAAATTGAGGAGGCGGGAGCTTAATAGAGATTAAATAAGAAATTATACTATCAGATAAGTA
>JAFQUL010000153.1 GCA_017408535.1 Clostridia bacterium | reverse complement strand
TTTCGGCCGTAAGGACGTTTATATAGGTCAGGCAATTTCTTTTGAGGAGTTTAATTTTGAAGGCGGTAATACCGCAGAATACAAGAGAACGGCGCAGGTCATATTTGACAGGATCATATCACTTGAGCCGAAGGAAGAAAACAAATGACGGTAACTGTAGCTGAGAATGCAGGCTTTTGCTTTGGCGTAAAGAGAGCAACCGATACCTTGGAAAAGCTGATAGACAGCTCTGAGAAGGGAACGCGTATCTTTACAGTAGGCGAGCTGATACATAATGCGGATTATAACCGTGAGCTGTCAGAGAAGGGTGTTCGCACAATAGACGCCGATGACACCGCTGAGCTTGAAGCGGCTCTTGCGGGTGGCAGTAAGTGTAAGGTACTGATACGTACACACGGTATAACTCTCTCCCGTGAGCAGGCGGTCAGACAGCTCTCTGACAGATATCCCGGCCAGCTTGAGATAATTGACTGCACCTGCCCTTATGTAAAGAAGATACATAATATAGCCGACAGAGAGTCGGGTGACAGCACTCTGTTCCTGCTTCTCGGTGCGGCAGACCACCCTGAGGTGGAGGGAATAGCAAGTCACGTCAAGGGAAAAGTTCTTATTTTTGATTCAGCTGACGAGGCAGAGCGGCAGATAGAGGCTCTCGGGGAAGGAAAAAACTTCTTCGACAGGGTGGTTTTGGCGGCTCAGACCACACAAAAGTTATCTGAGTGGAAAAAAACTCAAAAAAATATCAAAAAGGTATATACAAACGCGTTGATTTTTGATACAATATGTAGTGTTACTGAAAAAAGACAGCTTGAGGCAGAGAGAATGGCTTCGGAGAATGACGTAATGGTCGTTATCGGCGGCCGCACCAGCTCCAACACGGCCAAGCTCTATGACGTCTGCCGTAAAAGATGCGGCAAGGCTTATCTCATCCAGAATGCAGATGAGCTTCAAAATATAAAAATTCTACCTGCAGAGCGGGTTGGAATAGCGGCGGGTGCATCGACACCCGACCGTATCATACAGGAGGTTAGGAAAAAAATGAGCGCAGAAATCATGACTGAAAATTTCGAAGAACTGCTCGAGTCATCACTCAATACTTTAAATACAGGAGACACGGTTGTCGGTACGGTTATTGGTATAACCGCCAATGAAGTTCAGCTTGACCTTGGCACCAAGGTTACCGGAACTATCGCATTTGACCAGATCACAGACGATCCCACCGCTAAGCTTGACCAGATGTTCAAGATCGGCGACGAGATCGAGGCATTCGTTATCCGTGTAAGTGATGTTGAGGGTATCGCAGCACTTTCCAAGAAGAGAATCGACTCTCACAAGAACTGGGACAAGATCGTTGCCGCACAGGAGAGCGGTGAGATCCTTGAGGGCAGAATCACCGAGGCTGTTCGCGGCGGTGTTATCATCTCCCTTTTCTCAAACAACGTATTTATTCCCGCATCCCACACCGGTATCAAGGCTGACGGCGATCTTACCACTCTCGTTGGTACTACCCAGCGTGTTAAGATTATCGAGATCAAGCCCGAGCGTCGCCGTGCATACGCTTCTATCCGCGTAGTTCTCCGTGATGAGAGACGTGCGGCTGAGGAGAAGATCTGGTCCGATATCGAAGAGGGCAAGACCTACGAGGGCGTAGTTAAGAGTCTTACCTCTTACGGCGCATTCGTTGACATCGGCGGTGTTGACGGTATGGTACATAACACTGAGCTTTCCTGGAAGCGTATTAAGAATCCTTCCGAGGTCGTTAAGGTTGGCGACAAGATCGTTGTATTCGTTAAGGCTCTTGATAAGGAGCGCAAGAGAATTTCTCTTGGCTACAAGAAGGACGAGGACAATCCCTGGTTCATCTTCAATCAGAAGTATAAGGAGGGTGACGTTGCTGAGGTCAAGATCGTAAGCTTTACTCCCTTTGGCGCATTTGCTGAGATCGTTGACGGTGTTGACGGCCTTATCCACATCTCTCAGATCACCGATCACAAGATCGGCAATCCTGCAGAGGTTCTCGAGATCGGTGCTACCGTTGAGGCTAAGATCACCGGTATCGACCACGAGCGTTGCAAGGTAAACCTTTCTATCCGTGCTCTCATGGAGCCCGCAGTAGAAGAGGTTGCTCCCGTAGCTGCTGACGAGGCTGACGTTTCGGTATATTCCAGCGACAATCCCGATGCCAGCAAGTACGTTACCGAAGAGGCAGCAGACGCTGAGTAATCACTAAAGCGATAAATGAAAATGGCCGCCGCATTTGCGGCGGCCATTTAACATTAAAGAGAAAAAGGATGGGAAAAATGAAATACAATACCGTAATTTTTGATCTGGACGGTACTCTTCTTGATACCCTTGACGATCTGGCAGATGCTGTTAATCATACTCTCGGTGTTTTCGGTAAGAAAACTGTCAGCCGTGACGACGTGCGCCGCTTTACCGGTTACGGTGCGGGGCATCTTATCAGTATGGCATCCGGTGAGCCGAAGGACAGCGGGTTATTTAAGGAGATACTCGAGTATTACCTTAAGTATTACAAAGAGCATGCAAATATAAAAACTGCACCCTATCCCGGTGTGATCGATATGGTGGAGCACCTCAGAGCACATGGGGTAAAGTGCGGTGTTCTCTCTAACAAGCCCGATCCTGCAGTACAGATCCTTATAGACCTTTATTTTCCCGGGGTGTTTGACTTTGTATCGGGAGAGAGGGAAGGGATAACACCCAAGCCCGATCCTTCCGGAATAAATACCGCTATAGCCGCTCTTGGCGGGGAAAAGGCAACAACTCTTTACGTTGGCGACTCAGAGTCTGACGTGATCGCCGCACGTAACGCTGAGGTTGAGGTAGCAGGTGTTACCTGGGGCTTCAGAGACAGGGAGGTACTTGTCTCAGAGGGGGCTGATGTGATCGCAGATAACTGTGAGGAGCTTTTTTCTGCCTGTATCTGACAAAACTGAATAAAAAGGGGATCTTGTGCCGATAATCATTTTACGGAAAAGAAATTTTTGAAAAATGACTTGGATTTTAGCGTGAAATATAATTCAGGCATTTTTCTAAAGTCCGGTTATCACGCACTCAAATTCAAATTAAAAATGGGACCCTACCCCATTTTTGTTCGCATAAGCGAACACATTTGAATTTGTTAAAGTTTGTGTACCGCCGCAAAAAACGGCGGAATATAAGATGGATAGCGTGAAATAAAATTCAGACGTTTTTCTAAAGTTCGGTTATCACGCACTCAAATTCAAATAATCGCATAGGCGAACACATTTGAATTTGCTGAACTTTGTGTACCGCCGCAAAAAACGGCGGAATGGAGGTTAATATGAGATCCCCTGTTTTTTTACTTATTTTAGCTGTGATTTTCCTTTTTGCATATACCGTAGGAGCGGTACTTCCTATGTCCGGTGAGAGTGATCTCTACGATAAGGTGATACGTCTTCACGTTCTGGCGAATTCGGACAGCGATGAAGATCAGAACCTTAAGCTTAAGGTAAGAGACGAGGTGCTTTTTGCAATGGGCGATAAGCTGTCCTGTGAGATGAGTCGGGAGGATGCGGAGAGTGTGATCGCAGAAGAGTTAGATAATATAAAAATAACGGCAGAGGAGAAAATACGCGAGCTTGGATACAGCTATTCTGTAAATGTATCTCTCGGGGAGGAAAAATATCCCGAGAGAGAATATGATGAGCTGACCCTCCCTGCGGGAAGGTATACCTCTCTCAGAGTAGAGATAGGCAAGGCACAGGGGCAGAATTGGTGGTGCGTTGTATTTCCGCCGCTGTGTCTTAGTGCGGCAGGAAACAAAAACAGCGCCCCCTCAAATGAGGAAGCGCTGATAAAAGTAGGCTTCACCGAAGAACAGTATAAGATAATTACCGAAAACGACAAGCCGAAATACAGACTGAAGTTTAAGATAGTTGAGATCTTTGAGTCATTGTTCGGATAACATCCGCCGCCGCTCTTTTTAGAGTTTCTTTATCATTTTCTGTCTTTCCGTCAATTACTTCTCTGAGTAGTTCAGCGAGGACTGATCCGATCTCTTTGCCCGGGCTGAGTCCCAGCGCAATAAGGTCGTCTCCGTTTATCCTGAGGTCTTTCAGCGTAAGACAGGGTGCGGCGGCTATTATCTTTTCGGTCAGCTCTGAGATCTCTCTGATCTTTCCGGGTCTGTCACAGCACAGCTCGCTGAGAGCACTGTTATCGGAAAGTGAAAGCAGAATAATATCTCTGAAGGTGTCTTTACCAAATCGGTTAAGACACCTTTTTATAAATCTTTCATCATTTTGAAGCACCAGTCCGTGGTTATATACCAGCTCTGTTACACGGTCTCTGGTGTATCTGTCTGCCTTCAGCCGCTCCAATACCGCTTTTGCCGTCTCACCGCTTTTCTTTTCGTGACCGTAATAGTGGCCGCCTATTTCGTCAAGGGTAAAGCAAGCAGGCTTTTCTACATCGTGAAGAAGTGCCGCCAGGCGGAGATGGGGGAGAGGAGGTACTCCGTCTACCACTCTTGCGGTATGCTCAAGTAGATCGTATCTGTGATATCTGTTCCGCTGGTCAAAGTCGATCATCGGCAGGATCTCCGGAATGACCGCACCGATTATCCGTGGGTGCTTTTTTATTATCATTCCCGCATTTTTACCGCAGAGAAGCTTTTTCAGCTCTGTGAAAATCCTCTCGGCAGATATGCGTGAAAGACCGTCCTTTAGTTTATATAGGGCAGCCTCTGTCTCCGCTTCAATTTCAAAAGCGAGAACAGAAGAGAACCGCAGAGCCCTGAGAATTCTCAGAGAATCCTCTTCAAAGCGTTTTTCGGTCTCACCTACTGCGCGGATGATCTGTCTTTCTATATCTCCTATGCCGTTATACGGATCAATGAAGCCGCGCAGAGGGCTGTAGGCGATGGCGTTTACCGTTATATCCCGTCTTGAAAGATCGTCCTCTAATCTGGATGCAAACTCCACTTTGTCGGGATGTCTGCCGTCACTGTAGCCTGTTTCCACTCTGAAGGTGGTCACTTCCAGAGACTCACCGTCAATAATAACGGTAACAGTACCGTGCTTTTCTCCGGTGGGAATGACGTTAAAGCCCGAGAATATACGCTTTACCTCACACGGTGTGGCTGAGGTGGTGACGTCAAAATCGGTGGGGACAGCGCCGAGAATATGGTCACGGACACAGCCTCCCACGAGATAAGCCTCGTAGCCGCTGTTTTCAAGAGTATCAATCAGCTTCATTACAGGTTTTGGTACAAACATTTCCGTCATAGCGCCGCCTCCTTTCATACAAAGATATTTTAACACTAATTTTTTTTGCGGTCAACACCTTTTATTTTCCGAAAAATAATAATTTCCTCTTGATAGACGGCAGCAGATGTAGTATAATAAATGTATAGTGGATAATTATGTGCAATTATTAATGATGATATAAACGGAGATTTTTATGCAGAAACTGAAATTAAGTGTCAGCGAGGCTTTGCTTGACAAGCTGAACAGCTATGCTGACGGACACGGTCTCGGTGTAAAGGAAATATCCGAGATGCTGGAGACTCCCCCCGACCCGACAATGGGTGACTTTGCGCTGCCCTGCTTTAAGCTCAGCCGTGCTCTTCGCCGTTCTCCTCAGCAGATAGCGGCAGACCTGTCTGACGGACTTACCATATCCGGTATTTCCCGTATAGAGTCTGTTGGCGGTTACCTTAATATGTATATTGACGATGCCTATCTTCCCGGCATAGTTGACACGATAATAGCTGATGGGGACAAGTACGGCTCATCAGAGGAAGGAAATGGTAAGAAGGTAGTTCTTGACTATTCCTCACCCAATACCTCAAAGCCCTTCCATATAGGACATCTCGGTACTACCGTTATCGGTCACTGTCTGAGAAAGCTCTACGAGTTTTCCGGATATGAGTGTATCGGTATCAATCACCTTGGCGACTGGGGTACTCAGAACGGTAAGCAGATCGTTGCCTTCAAGCGTTGGGGCAACAAGGAGACCGTTGAGGAAAAGGGCTGTGACGGACTTGTAGAGCTTTACGTAAAGTTCCACGAGGAGGCAGAGAAGGATCCTTCTCTTAACGATGAGGCAAGAGCCGAGTTCAAGAAGCTTGAGGATCACGATCCCGAGAATATCGCACTTTGGAAATGGTTCCTTGATATCAGCCTTAAGGAGTACAATATAACCTACGATCAGCTTGGCATCAAGTTTGATTATTATATGGGCGAGAGCTTCTTCTCAGATAAGATGGAGGCGCAGATCAATATAATGCGTGAAAAAGGTCTCCTTAAGCTTGACGACGGTGCATCCATCGTTGATCTTTCCGAGTACAATATGCCCCCCTGTCTGATCCTTAAGAGAGACGGAGCGTCACTCTATCCCTCCCGTGATATTTCCGCGGCAGTTTACAGAAAGAATAACTTCAATTTTGATAAATGCGTATACGTTACCTCCGCCGGTCAGAGTCTTCACTTTGCTCAGTGGTTTAAGGTAATGGAGCTTATGGGCTACGATTGGGTGGATCAGCTGGTTCACGTTCCCTACGGAACTGTCAGCATCAACGGTGCAAAGCTTGCTACCCGTACCGGTAATGTAATACTGCTCAAGGACCTCTTCGGACTTGCCATTGAGAAGGTAAGCGCTATTATGGAGGAGAAGAACCCCACCCTTCCCGACAAGGAAAAGGTCGCAGAGCAGATCGGTGTTGGTGCGATCGTTTTCCATTACCTTATGAATACCAGAAATCACGACGTTAACTTTATCCTTGAGGATGCTCTCAGCTTTGAGGGTAACAGCGGTCCTTACGCTCAGTACACCTACGCACGTGCCTCCAGTATTCTTGAGAAGGCAGGGGAGATCGGTGAGACCGCAGGTATTACCGCAAAGGAAGAGACCGAGCTGATAAAGACTCTCTCAGAGTTCCCCGTAAAGGTTGCGGCGGCTCTTTCCGACTATGAGCCTTCCGTTATCGTAAGATACATACTTGACGTTTGCTCTGCCTTTAACCGTATGTACCACGGCTGCAGAATACTCAATGCCGAGGACGAAAAGGTAAAGAACTTCAGAGTTAAGCTCACCCGTGCCACCAAGACTGTACTTGGCAATGCCTTTGATCTTGTGTGTATGGCAAAAACCGAAAAAATATAATTTAACATACGAGGAGAATAAAAATGTCCGGCCATAGCAAATGGAAAAACATAATGCATAAGAAAGAGAAGACCGACGCTCAGAGAGCGAAGATCTTCACCAAGATCGGTAAGGAGATGGCAGTTGCCATAAGAGACGGCGGTCCCGATCCGGTATCCAACACCAAGCTCCGCGACCTTATTCAGAAGGCAAAGAGCAACAACGTTCCCAACGATAACATCGAGCGTATTATCAAGAAGGCAAGCAGTAACGATGCGGCTAACTACGAAGAGATCGTATATGAGGGCTACGGTCCTGCAGGCGTTGCGGTAATCGTTGAGGCAATGACTGACAACCGTAACCGCACCGGCGGTGAGGTTCGCCACTACTTTGACAAGTTCGGCGGTAACCTTGGTCAGCCCGGTTGCGTGTCCTATATGTTCTCTGAGCAGGGTAC
>JAFQUL010000152.1 GCA_017408535.1 Clostridia bacterium | reverse complement strand
AGTGCAGCTATGTGCAGTTTTATCAGAAGCTCAGAGATGCATACCGCAGAGCGGCGGCAAGGGAACGTGCGGCTCTCGTGCCTGTGGGAGAGGTATTCTACCGGATTTCTCTTCACCATCCTGAGATAGATCTCCTTCTCCACGATGATTTCCATCCCAATATATACGGCAGCTACGTTGCCGCAGTTATGTTTCTTTTCCACTTTTACGGCACAGATACCCCGGTAAATTACCGTCCGGATGAGATAACTGAAGAAGAGGCAGACGTAATAATCAAAGCGATCAAAGAAACGATATAAAGGAGTAATCCTCTGATAATGAAACCCCTTGATAAAGACTTTAAGGACTATCTTGATTCTTCAAAAGATGAACTGACAGAGTTGCTGTTTACTCTCTGCAAAATACCGGCACCCAGCGGTATGGAAGAAAAAAGAGCAGAGTTTTGCCGTGACTGGTTTCACAAAAACGGCGGAGAGGGTGCGTATATAGATGACGCTCTTAACGTGGTGCTTCCTCTCTGCTGTGAGGGAGAGAGACCGATAATCTGCTTTATGGCACATACCGATACCGTTTTCCCGGATCTTGAACCATTTGAGGTCAAGCAGGAAGGTGATATAGTTTCCTGTCCCGGTGTTGGCGATGATACCGCTTGTCTTGCTTCTCTTATGATCGTGGCAAGATATTTTATAAAGAACTATACTCCCAAAAAGTACGGTCTGCTCTTTGTTTGCAACTCATGTGAGGAGGGGCTCGGTAATCTTAAGGGAACAAGAAAAATCGCCGAGGATTTCGGTGACCTTCTTGAGTGTCTTATCAGTATAGACGGTACCTCTGAGGCTGTTTGTAACCGCGCGGTGGGGTCTACTCGCTATAAAATAAAGATAAAGACAGAGGGTGGCCATTCCTTCTCGGATTTCGGTAATGATAATGCTATAGCCGTTGCTTCCGCACTTATAGCAAGACTCTACAGCATAGAAGTACCGGATATTGAAAACACAAAGACTACGTATAACGTGGGCATGATCTCCGGCGGCACGTCGGTCAACACAATTGCTGAGGACGCGGAGTTTTTATATGAATACCGTTCTGATTCCTCTGAGTGTCTTGACATTATGAAGGGCATTTTTGACGGAATAATAAGCGAGTTCAGAGGTCACGGCTTTGATATTGAAACTGAGATCCTCGGTCAGCGTCCCGGAATGGGTCCTGTTGATCCCGTGGCGGAGCTTGAATTATCGGAGCTCTGTGCAGATGCTATAGAGATGGCCTGCGGTGGAGAAAGAGTACCTTTCCGCTCCGGTTCAACCGATTGCAACATTCCGCTTTCTCTCGGTATTCCTGCGGCGTGCTTTGGCAGTTATATCGGCGGGGGGGCACATACAAGAGATGAGTGGATCTCGCTCAAGAGCATTTACCCCGGAACGGAAGCGGTAGCGCTTTTGATTTCTGCGCTTATCGAAAGAGAATAATAAAAAAGACGTTCAATCGCAAGTTGAACGTCTTTTTTATTATTTAACCATAAAGAAAAAGAAGAAAAGTGCTGAGCTGGTAATGCCGAGAAGTATACCTGCAATGACCTGAATAGGCGTATGTCCTACGAACTCCTTCAGCTTGACTTCGGTTATATCCTCCTTTGTGAGTTCCTCAAAGGATTCTACGATCTCATTCAGTATAACCGCCTGTTTTCCTGTCTCAAGTCGAACTCCCATAGCGTCTCTGCAAACTACCGTAGCAAATATGAACGTTACTGCGAACTCGAATGATCCGAGACCGTATACAAGTCCGCATATAGTGGCCAGAGCAGATACGGTTGCAGAATGGGCGCTGGGCATTCCGCCGTCACCGAAGAATCTGGTTATATCGAATTTTTTTGTAACGATGGCGTTTATTATTACCTTGAGTATTTGGGCAAATAGCCATGACAGCAGTGTTACTGCCAATATGTGATTCGATAGCAATTCTTTAATATAATGCACTTTTTTTCTCCGTAGCTATATTATTCTTTTTTATCTGTCAGCGGTGACGGTTGAGTATGGAAGAGGAATAGTGATCACTGAATCTCCGGCTATATGTATCTCTTTTACAGATGTTCCGTTTTCTCTTTTGAAATACTCGTTTATTTCGCGGTCTCTGACGTTTTCCTTTGCAACTTGATAATCGTATATTCCTATGGGCCAGAAAACTATCTGAGGATCTACAAACTCATAATAGCTTGAGTCTCCGCCGCCGTAGCCGTGATGTATTACCTGCAAAAAATCAGCCTTAAGATACTCACCGTACAACTCTATCATGCTTGCACTTTCAATATGTGCGCTGTCAGCCGGGAAGAGAAGAGTCTGTCCTTCTGCTTCTACGTATAAAAGCAGACAGCTGTTGTTGAGATTGTCCGCTTCCTCGACGGAAAACAGTTCGCAAGTGCCGTAAACAGTAAACACCATGTTGCCAAGATGGAATTTTTGTCCCGGGTGTGCCTTTATCACCTTACTTCCCGTATCTCTGAAGCTATCCATTGCAGCATTAAAATTTTTTCTTCTGCTTGACAATTCAGACGGAGACGGTACCTCGTCATCGGAACGGTTGACAAAATCGTCATCGGGAAGGTTGCAGATGATCTGTTCAATTTCTATACCAAGGTTAGGGTTCTTTGACACTCGCTTAAGCAACCCCCAATGATCACTGTGAAAATGTGTGATAAACCAAGCAGCTATAGTAATATTATCGGGATCTTCTGCGAGGTCTTTGAGGGCTTTCATAAATCTTTCGAGTACGAATTCCTGATTAAATCCTCCGTCTATAACAACAAACCGTCCGTCGGAAAGCTTCAGTATGTAACACATTCCGTTTTGATATTCTTCACCGTTTTCCAGACCGAGCTGAGTAACAGAGGAACTGCATACAGTTTCGTATACATTATCGCTTTCAAGGGCAGGGAGATCAGTTATTTCCCTCGGTTCTATTATGAGTCTTGCCTCGTTTTTTATTGGAAGAAAAATTGCGGTCATTACGTATCCGTCACTTGTAAGAGTAGCAAAACGGTTCTCACCTATTTCTGTTCTCGTATATAGTGAATAACCGTTCATACCGGAAGCTTTAAGATAATTTTCAAAGGCTTCTTCGTTTGTGTCGGTTATGACTTTCATATACGCACCGTCACCGCAGTCAACTGTATCGCCTGCAGTGCCGTTTTTATACAGATCAAGCATGCTGAGAGTTTCGTTAAAAACTGATGAAAACTCCCAATTTTCGTTAATTATAATCTCAGTAAGCGGAGCATTACCTAAAAGTTCCCTGATTCTGAGAATGGCATCAACGCCGGCTTTATTATCGTTTACTACTATCTGATATTTGTTACCGATGAGGTGGGCGGAAACTGTACCGAAATCAGCGTTTTCAAATGCAACTTCTGTTCCTGAGACCGATGTTTTGTCGACGAGGATCATATTCATCTCAGAAGTGTCTACGCCTTCGTATTCCTTATCTGAAACAACTTTGGGAGATATACCGTTTGTTACCATTGAAAAATAATATGAAAGACTAAAGGCTGTATTTTCCGCTGATGCAGAGGCATTATCCGGATAAACTATGACACAGTTGTAAGCATTGTTTTCAAATATTGTAAGCTCGTTATCCTCTGTAGCCGGAGCTGTTGTTTCCGATGAATGTACATCGTTTGTCAGATTTTTTTGTGAGCAGGACAAAGAGAAGACCAGAGTAGACAAAAGGAGCAAAACAAGACAGTAAATGTGCAGCTTTTTCATATGACAGTCGCTTTCATTACATGAACAAAATTTTTTGTTGGATCTGATTAGGATATAATTATATCAAATTTATTTCTACGTGTCAAAGGATTATAAAAAAAATAAGAAAAAAATAAGGACTTGCAAAAACGGCACCATCCTATGAATATAATTTACGTAGTAACAAAGTAAATTCTTCCGGGAGGCTGTATGTTATCTGTGTTTTCGATCTTTTGCGATTTTCTGTGCGTACTTTTAGGGGTATCCTTCGGCAGTAGCTTTCCGCCGCCTCTTTCAGCTAAAGAGGAGAGGGAACAGTTTTTTCGCGCGAGAAAAGGGGACGAAAGAGCAAGGAGTATTCTTATAGAGCATAATCTGCGCCTTGTTGTTCATTTGGTAAGAAAATATTACTCCGGATATCAGTCGTCTGACGATCTTGTATCTATCGGCTGTATAGGACTCATAAAGGCGATAGATTCCTTTGACGTGACCGCAGGATCCCGATTTGCGACCTACGGAGCTAAGTGCATACAAAATGAGATACTGATGTATTTCAGGGCAAGAAAAAAGCTGTCTCAGGAGGTGTCGATAAACGAGACGATAGATATTGACAACAACGGAAATCCGCTTACATATATCGATATTATCTGCTGTGACGATACGATAGCCGACGATCTGGACATGAAACTGAAAACAGGAAAGGTGCTTGATTATATCAGCCGTGAGCTTAGCGACAGGGAAAGAAAAATAGTGATAATGAGGTATGGTCTGTACGGAAATGCACCGCTTCCGCAGAGAGAGGTTGCAGAGCGGCTTGGAATATCCAGATCTTACGTCAGCAGAATAGAAAAATCCGCTCTTGAAAAGCTCAGAAAGCTCTTTTGAAAAGGGAAAATATGAACGGATTGTAAAACTTAAAAAAAGGCTTTTATTGTCGAAAAAATATGTTATAATTAACTGATGAAAACTATAAAATCTTTATAGATTAGGAGTACAAAACTATGGCACTTGTTACAATGAGAGAAATGCTTAAGGAAGCAAGAGCACACAAGTACGCTATCGGTGCATTTGAATTCTGGTCATATGATTCTGCATATGCCGTTACTGCTGCCGCTAAGTCCCTTGGTGTTCCCGCTATTCTTCAGGTAGGTCCTTACGAGAAGGATTTTATGGACGGTTACAAGAATGCGGTTGCTATGGCAAAGATGGCATCCGAGTATTTTGACCTTCCCGTTGCTATCCATCTTGACCATGCTGAGGAGTATGATGAGGTTGTTGAAGCTCTTGAAGCCGGATTTACTTCCGTTATGATCGATGCTTCCAAGTATGATTTTGATAAGAATGTTGAACTCACCTGTAAGGTAGTTGAGAAGGCTAAGGAATACGGAGCATCCGTTGAGGCTGAGATCGGTAAGCTTGCAGGTAACGAAGGTAACGTTCAGAATGAAGAGGACGAGCAGACCGATCCTAAGATGGCTCTTCAGTTCGTTCGTCAGACCGGTATTGACTGTCTTGCAGTTGCTATCGGTACCGCTCACGGCTTCTATACCCGCCCCCCCAAGATCAACATTGACCGTCTTCGCGAGATCGCAGCTCTTGTTGATATTCCCCTTGTTCTTCACGGCGGCTCCGGCACTCCCGAGGATAAGGTTGCAGAGGCTTGCGTAAACGGTATTGCAAAGGTTAATATCTGTACCGAGTTTATTGCTGCATACGGTGCAGGCTACAACGGCCAAAATACCGAGGGCTTCAAGTACAATGTAAATACTCTCTTCCGTGAGGGTAGAAACGCAGGTAGCGCTCTTGCTAAGAAGAAGATGGAACTCTTCCTCTCCGGCAGAATATAATTCTGCAGATCTGTTATTGTTTTTTCATTCCGGTTTGCTTTCGGAATGGTCAATATTTATCCCCCAAAATATAGAAAGGATAACAGCAATTTTGCTGTAGGTTTTTGTAATGGCAAACAGAGAACTTATCGACAAACTGTATAAAGACATATGGGAGATACCGCTTATAGATAAGCATACCCATCTTGATGCATCTCATCTTGCTGCACGCGGACTTCACGATATCCTCCTTTATCATATGGTTATCAGTGAACTTTACGGTGCAGGCTGTCCCGACGGCGCGCGTCTTTCCGAGAATCCTACCGAGGAAGAGGCTATTTACCGTCTTGAGAGAGCTATTCCTTACGTTAAGTACATTCGTAACACCAGCCTTTACTGGTGCGTACGTATAATCCTCAAGGAGCTTTACGGCTGGGAAGAGGAGCTTGATGAGACTAACTGGCGCCGTTGCCACGAGCACATCAAGTCCTTTGGCTGCGGTAAAGAGCGCGCTAAGGAAATTGCCGATATGGCTAACATCAAGAAGAGCAGCACCGAGCTTTGGAGAGGCTATGACGGAGAGTGCGACGATATGCTTTACTACTCTCTTGAGTGGGCATTCTTCTGCCGTGACCAGTGGGGTCTTAACGACGCTCCCCTTCTTGAGCTTGAGCACGCTTGGAACGAAGATATCCCCGGTCCTCCCCTTCCTATCGGCGTAGTACCGGAGCGTGACTGTAACTACGAGAAGAAGATCAAGACCATAGAGGACGTTTACGCTGCTCTTGAGCACTACGTTGCACACGTTCCCTATGACAAGGTATTCTCTCATGCATCTCACTTCTCTACCACTATCAACTATCATGACGTTACCGAATAGGATATGATCAAGGCTCTTGCTAACCGTGAGAACGCAGGTGACTGGGAGCGCGATATTTACGCTAACTTCCTCAACGATTACTTCCTCCGTAAGATGTCCGAGATCAAGAAGGAGACCGGCAACGAGATCATTATTCAGTATTCTCTTGCTGCAGAGCCCCTTCCTTTCGAGAGCGGTT
>JAFQUL010000151.1 GCA_017408535.1 Clostridia bacterium | reverse complement strand
GAAGATGCTGGACTACGGCCGTGCTCCCATTATGATCGAGGTCATCAAGACTGAGATCAAGATCAAGACCGACTGTCCCGACCTCAGAGTTTGGTCAGTTAACTCAGAGGGCTTCTACGTAGGTGCTATTCCCACCGAGTACAAGGACGGCGTTCTCTCCTTTAAGTTAGGCGACAACTTCAGATCCATGTACTATCTCATTCAGTCTGAATAATATATCCTTTTGCTGAAAAACAAGCGGGGGGCTGACAGCCTCCCGTTTTTATAATGAAATCGACTGTCCTGTGGAAATAAGATTACAAGCCGTTATCGTAGGAAAAAACAGTTCTTTCGGTACCTATTGAATTTTTTTACATATTGTGATATAATATTAGTTCTAATAAACCAGAGAAAGGCGGGATAGTATGGTCCTCACGGTTGATATAGGCAACACCAATATAACATTGGGCGGCTTTGTGTCTGATGAGCCGGTATTCGTTTCCCGCATTTCCACCTCTCAGCCAAAGACTGAAGACGAGCTGGCCATACGTATTCTCGGTGCCCTGTCTCTTTACGGTATAAATAAAGAGGACATTGACGGCGTCATCGTTGCCTCGGTGGTACCTCCTCTTAATTTTGCCGTCAGAAAGGCCTCTGAGTTTATTTTCGGTATTGAGCCTTTATTTGTGGGGCCGGGTATCAAGAGCGGTATCGGGATCCAGTGCGATATGCCCTCCTCGGTAGGTGCGGACATTATTGCGGCGGCAGTAGCCTGCAAGGATATCTACGGCAGTCCCGCCCTTATAGTAGATATGGGTACTGCCACAAAGATGACTGTGGTGAATTCCGCAGGTGCGTTTATCGGTACGTCTATTATCCCCGGGGTCATAATGGGACTTGATGCACTTGCAAGAGAAACCGCACAGCTGCCTAAGATCAGTCTTGAGCTTCCAGACAAGGTGATCGCCAAAAACACCGCCGACTGTATGCGTTCCGGCGTTCTCTACGGTAGCGCAAGCATGATAGACGGTATGATCGACCGTATAAACGAGGAGTTCGGTGAGGACCTGCCGGTATATGCTACCGGTGGTATGGCAAATACGGTGATCCCGCTCTCCAGACACAGTATCACTGTAGACGATAATCTGGTGCTGAAGGGGCTTAATATTCTCTACCGCAAGAACAAAGGCTGAGAAACCATACGGTATTTTCTGCTTCGGCAGTAAATATAAAAATTTTATGCGTTGTACCGCTACACGCGGACGACAGCAAGGAGGAAAACTATGCAAAACACGAAAAGCAAGACCGCAAAACTGACGCTTATGGCACTACTCACGGCGTTGGTTGCAATACTTGCCTATTTCGGCGGGTTCGTTAAAATTGGCGGACTTGCATCCATCTCACTTACCCTTATCCCGGTAGTTCTCGGCGCAAGCCTTTTCGGCCACTGGGCAGGAGCTTGGCTTGGCGGTGTATCAGGCGTGATATTCTTTATGACAGCAGATGCCGCTTTCTGGTTCGGTCTGAGTATTCCCGGTACTATCATCACGGTTATGATAAAGGGAATTTTGGCAGGTCTTGCGGCCGGTCTGGTATATAAACTTCTCTCCGAAAAAAACAAGTACCTTGCGGTGATCGCAAGTGCTATCGTTTGTCCCGTTGTAAATACCGGTATTTTCTTAGTCGGTTGTCTGATATTCTTTATGGACACCGTAAACGCCGGTGCTGTGGCAGAGGGAATGTCCACCTTCGGATATCTCATCGTCTTCTTCGTTGGTCTTAACTTCGTCTTTGAGCTGGTGGCAAATATTATACTTAGTCCCGTCATCTACAGACTGCTTAACATAAGAAAGAAAAAAGCATAAAACAGGTAAATCAAAAGCCCTTAGCTTCCCTTTATATAAAAGGAAAGCTAAGGGCTTTTTTGTTGCTGTCAGTATTCTTTACTCAACACCGTAGTAAGCGGCAAGTGCAGCTACATCCTCATCGGTAAAGGCTCCGTTAAACATCATAAACTCGTCCATAGCACCGTTAAAGGCGTAAGGGAAATCTCCGGCAAGATCATAGCCGAGACGAAGAGATCCTAGGCCTTCGATAGCATCCGCTTTCATATCCTTATTTAAGGTAAAATTCTTGAATTTACCGAAATCAAAGGAAATTTTTCCGCGACCCTCTTCGGGGCTGTAGGTAAACAGCACATGTATCCAACCGTCAAGAAAATCATCGGGAATTTTATACGGACGTGCATCTGACACTTCTCCGTCCCCGACGGAAACAATGATGTTTTCATTATCTGCAAGAGAAATTGCGAATCCGCTCTTTTCTCCACTCGTGCGGTCCTTGTTCGTAAAAATGGCAGTCTCTCCAAAAATTCCCTCGATCTTCAGCCACATAGCGGCAGTAAACGCCTTTCCGCCAGTAGAATAATCAGGTATCGTCAGATAACCGTTATCAAACCAGAGCCCCTCACCGAAGATACCGTCAAGATAATAATAGTCTTCAACCGCTTCTACCGTATTTCCGCAGCTGTCCTCGGTAGTACCGTCAAAGGTCAGATAATATTCAAGTTCTTTATCGGTTATGTAGTTGGTTATATAACCCTCACTGTCCTTTTCGGGGGTAGGAAGGCTCTCGCGGTATCTGGTATTTCCTTCTGCCACATAAACCGGTCTCTCACCGCCGCCGACACCCTCAAAGAGTCCGGCAGGAACTCTCGCGGTCCAGCTTTCGGGGCATTCAAGTCCCAGAGCATATGCGGCTATAGCGGCAACGTCACGGATATTCATATCCTGTGCAGCACCGTTCTTTATTACACTCTCGCCGGCTGCAGCAAACATAATGTACTTCTCACAGTCCATATTGCCGCCGTGATCTCTCTCGTATCCGCCGTGGTCGGCAGTAACCATTATCAAAGTATCTTCAAGAACTCCGGCTTCCTCGTAGGAATCATATATTAAACCGATAAGAGCATCAATATTGGTTATCGATCCGAGGTGACGCTCCGAGCCCCAGCCGTATCCGTGTCCTGCTACGTCTGCCTCGTCAAACACGGTATAAAGCAACTTGGGTGCTCCGTTCTCCTTAACATAATTGCAAACAGTCTCCGAGAGCTTAATATCGCTCTCAGGTACAGTGATCTTGACTACGCCTATGTCATCCTCTACGATTCCTTTGTTTTGTGCCTCCCAGCCGCAGATGGATGCCACGTGAGCATCGGGATCATCTTCAAGAATAACACGGAATATACTGGGATAAGGTGAGTCAACGGGATATGGATAATTTTCCGCATCACCGTTTGATATCTGGTGAGCGGCATATGTGACGCCGTGAAGAAGGCTGGTCCAGCTGTGCGCACTGATAGCAGGCACACCGGTCCTTGCCTCGTATGTAACATTACCGTCCTCGAAAATACGGTCAAGATTAGGAGTCTCGGTATCCTTAAAGAAAGTTCCGCCGCCGTCAACACCTATGATCAGAACGTGATCGTATATCTTAGGCTCTGCGGGAGCAGGTATCTCCGCTGTGGTCTCCTCCGGCAGCGTTGTATCTGCGGGATCGTCGACCGGTGGGGTATCAGTACCGCATGCGGAAAACAAAAAGCAAACGGTAAGGATAAGGGGAATCAGAGTGTTTTTCAGGTGTTTCATCGGTGGTCCTCCTTAAAAATTCTTTACGGACAGTATATCAGTGTACTGTAAATTTGTCAAGTGGTTAAAGGTAGTACTCAGAAGTCTCCGGCTTTAAGCCGTACCTTCCGTGTGAGGAGTCAACTTCCTTTAAACCACACCTTTTCCCACACTTTCCCGTTTTTTTTATAAGAAATCCCACACTTTTTCCCTTTTAGTGTGGTGACAAAAAGGAAAAAAAGGAGTATAATTACACTGCGAAGTTTTAACTTACAAGGCAAAAGAATATAATTTATTTTTATTCAGGAGGTATTTATCATGAGCTTTATCGGAAAATGGGTATTCCATTCAGTAATGACCTGGGACGATGACGGAAACCACGTATATCTCTCGGCAGAGGATTATCTGAACTCACCGATGCCTTACGTTGACGAGTCTGACCCCGAGGCAGTTGAAGACGAAATGAAGGAGCGCAAGGGTCTTGTTGGGACTGTCATTGAGGCTGCCGATGACGGCAAGCTCTATATGCTTATGCCCCTTCCCGAGGGTGTTTCAAAGGAAGAAGTTGATGCCGCAGTTTCCGCCGGTGTTATCACTCTGCACAACGGCATGATGTGCCAGCAGACTATGACCTGGGAGGACCGCGACGGAGTCATCTGGTTTGACACCGGAATCGAGGGCGAGGTAATGGGCGAGGCCGCAGAGACCTGGGCACGTGCCATAGACGATGACGGCTTCTTCACCTTGATGAATTTCAGATTTACAAAGGCTGAATAAAAAGAAAGGCGGTAACAAATATGTCAATTTTCGATACTCTTAAAAGAATGGCCGGCTCTGCTGTGAAAAGAGAGGCAGGCAAGGCAATAAACAATGCAGTAAAAAATGCAACCGACGCTATCGGTAAGGGCAGAAACCATACCGAAAATTTCTCATTCCCGAACCTCCCCACCAGTGTAGCTGAGCTTCAGGCACTCCCCGAGGCTTCTCTTGACTCTGCATTCAAGACTGCGGCTCTCACTATGGCGGTACTGTGCAACTACGAGAAGGATAAGGCCGCAACAATAGAGATGCTGGACTTCCTTAAGGGTCCGGGTGATGTAAGCGGCTTTGAAAAGCAGTTTATCGAGGAGCACCTTGGCAAGGCACTCTATAAGGCACGCTCCTACTTCGCAGGCGCAACTCCCGAAAACGGATATATCCCCACCGAGCCCTACACCATTACCGTTATCGAAAACCCCTATTCCTTTGATAACGAAAACTGGGCTACTCTTTACGTCAAGAGCGGCGGCGGTGACAATCCCCGTCCCATAAAGCTTCGTAAAAAGCCATCTACCGGTCAGTGGTTCTTAAACGATATCCAGTGTCTCGGCGAGATCAGAGTTCCCGTATCTGAGAATCCATGGGCGTGACCGGCGAGATCTATCAGGGCGACGGTGTGAGTATCTTCCTGCCTCAGGGGTGGCAGGCCTTCCCTGAGGATGTCAGCACAAGTGAAAGCGGTGTAAAAAAGCTGTTTGTGTACAAGGACGCTGAGAGTGCGTTTGACATCTTCACCCACGCCGGTCTTACTATCTGCTATTATCCTGAAGGCTTTATCTACCTGACGGGCAGAGGCTTTTATTCCGACGTGCGCGATATAGAGCCCTTCCCCTTGGGGGAATACGTGTGGGGAGGATATGTCTGTAACAGCTTCGGTTACCCCTACACGGTGCTTGAAGGAAAAAAGGACAACCGTTACGTCCAGATAATGATCCTTGAAGCAAACGGAGAGCATCGTATATCCCTTTATGACGAGGACGTAAGGCGGATCGTCGAAAGCATTCATATAAGCTGATATTTTGTGAGGTGTTTATCTTGAAAAAGATCTTTGCATTGTTACTTATGATGTTTATACTTATCGGCACGGTTGCCTGCGGCGGCACACCGACAAACAATCCCGATACCACCGACCCCT
>JAFQUL010000020.1 GCA_017408535.1 Clostridia bacterium | reverse complement strand
GACGTGCTCCGCTTCGGTGACTTTGTTACCAAGAGCGGCAGACGCACTCCCTATTTCGTTAATACCGGTAACTACCGTACAGGTGCTCAGCTTTCCGCTCTTGGCGGATATTATGCAAAGTGCTTTGCGGAAAATGTAAAGGAGTGCGATGTTCTCTTCGGCCCTGCATACAAGGGCATTCCCCTTGCAGTTACTACCGCCGCTTCTCTTTACAGAGAGCACGGAATTGACCTTCCTTACTGCTTTAACCGCAAAGAAGCAAAGGATCACGGCGAGGGCGGTACTCTGGTAGGTGCACCCCTTTCTGACGGACAGAAGGTAGTTATCATTGAGGACGTTATTACCGCAGGTACCGCTATCAGAGAGACTGTTCCGGTGCTGAAGAGTGCGGCTGACGTAACCATCAACGATATGATCATCTCCGTTGACCGTATGGAGAAGGGACCTGCAGGAGTTTCCGCTATTCAGGAGGTAAAGAGAGAGTTCGGTATCAACGTTCATCCCATCGTTACCGTCAGAGAGATAATCGAGGCTCTCCACGGCCGTGAGATCGACGGTAAGGTCGTTCTTACAGACGAGCTTAGAGAGAGAATGGAAGCATATCTCTCTGAATACGGCATCTGACAGAAAAACAGTACAGACGAAAATTTTTAGCACCGGAGGCGGCTTATGAAGATAATGGATGAAAAGAGAATAGCTCTCTCCGTTACCGAGCTGGTACGCTTCGCCGCCGGTGCAGGAAATATTGACGCAAGATATGGCGGCGATGCAACGGGTGCGCTCTCAAAGGGTGCGGCGGTACATCGCCGCCTTCAGCGTGAAGCAGGGGGGCTATATCTGCCGGAGGTCGCTTTGAGCGGCTCTGTCTGCCTTGACGGAAGAGAATATCTTCTGTCCGGACGCGCGGACGGGATAATCGACACCCCGGAAGGAAATGTAACGGTAGACGAGATCAAGTCTACCCGGCTGTCTCCCGCTTTACTTTCTCCTGCAGTACACGAAATGTATTTTGCACAGGGAGAGGTATATGCATTTCTTTATTCCGTTATCCACCGACTTGACAGAATGGCGGTGCGGCTCACTTATTATCATACCGAAACAGATAAGATATACCGCACTGTAAGAGAGTATTCTGCCTCTGAATTAAAGGAAAGAGTAATTCTTCTCTTAAGGAAAGCCGCGGCGGCCGTAACTGCAGTCTGCGAAAGAAAACTAATATTGCCGGGGGAGCTTGCCGACGCCCCCTTCCCCTATGACAATAAGAGAGAGGGACAGAAGGAGACGGTGCTCCGTGCATATTCCGTGTTCAGGCAGGGCGGACGTATTTTTGCAGAGGCTCCTACCGGTATCGGAAAGACTATTTCCGCACTTTATCCGGCACTGAAGGCGGTAGGTACGGGACATGCGGACAAGGTGTTTTATCTTACCGCAAAGGGAGTCATTGCCAGACAGGCGGCAGAGACCGCCGAGAAGATGGGGGCTGAGCATCTGAGGACGGTAATTCTCTCCGCAAGAAGCAAGATGTGTATTTCCGACGTAAAGCCGTCTCCCTCACATACCGCCGAGACCTGTAATCCCGAGGCTTGCTGCGGCGCTAAGGGTCATTACGAAAGGTCGCGTGAAGCACTGGACGAGCTTCTCGGTATGCGTGGGGTATATACTCCCGAGCTGATCACACGGGTGGCGGTAAAATACAAGGTATGCCCATACGAGCTGTCCCTTGATCTTTCTGAATTTTGTACGGTAGTTATCTGTGACTATAATTATCTTTTCAGCCCCAGGGTCAAGCTGCGCAGATACTTCTCCGACAACGGTGCCGAGAGGACAGATCCTTCTGAGCGCTTCATTTTTCTGATAGACGAGGCTCATAATCTGCTATCAAGAGCAAGAGACATGTATTCCGCATCTCTCTCCTCCGTTGAGGCAGACGGATTCGGTGAGATCGGCGGCGTAGCGGGAGAGGCCGCTCTGCAGCTGGCTTCGGCACTCAGAGGGTGTACATCATATATATCGGAAAGCGAGGAAAACGAGCTTGATGACGGCAGTCTCGGTATGTGCGGTGCTACAGTTATACCCTCCCCGCCGGAGGCAGTTACCGAGGCAGCGGAGAGCTTCTGCCGTGGCGTTACCGCAAGAAAAGCGGTGGGAGCTGTGATATCTCCCGAGCTGACTGAGTTTTATTACAAGGTAAACGCATACCTTGACAGAGCAAAAAACTCCGACGACAGATACGCCGCATATCTTGAGATGAGGGGAGAGGAGCTTGAGCTGCGTCTCATCTGCCTTGATCCCTCCGCTGATATTTCGCGGTGTCTTGATACGGGACACGGTGCTATGTTTTTCTCTGCGACCCTGTCTCCGATAGATTATTATATAAACGTGCTTTCAGGCCCTGACAGCGCCGAGTCTCTGGTGCTGGAGTCTCCTTTTCCCACTGAGAATTTCTCTGTGCTTATCGGTGACCGCTTCAGTACCCGATACTCAGACAGAGAAAAGTCGCTTACCGCCCTCTCGGATATGATAGCCGCGGCGGCAGGGGCAAAGAAGGGAAATTATATCGTGTTTTTCCCATCCTACGGGTATATGAACTCGGTATATGAGAGATTTAAGAAAAGATATCCGACAGTCAACGCTATAGTGCAGGAGAGAAACTCCGGTGAAAAAAAACGCAGGGAGTTTATCGCATCATTTGCAGATGACGGGGAAAGACGGGTGTTCTTCTGCGTTCTCGGCGGAATATATTCCGAGGGTATTGACCTCACCGGAGACAAACTCATCGGTGCAATAATAGTGGGCGTTGGTATCGGACAGATGTCAAACGAGAGAAACGTCCTTGCCGAGTATTATGAAAAGAAATACGAGGCGGGATATGACTACGCGTATACCTATCCCGGAATAAACCGAGTGCTTCAGGCGGCGGGACGGGTCATCAGAAGCGAAACTGACCGCGGAATTATCGTTTTGCTTGATGACAGATATGCCGACGGTAAATATATGGAGCTGTTTCCCGCATCCTGGAAAGGTAATATAAGATTCGTTGGCGATGCTCCTTCACTCAGAGAAGCGGCAAAGCGTTTTTGGGCGGACGAACAATGACCGCTCTGAAAGGATAGAAAATGACCCCGGAAAAGATCAAAGAAAAATATCCCGCTCTCACTTCTCTTATCGAGAGGATAGAGAATGAGGCGGGAAAGATGACCGTAGTGATAGACGGCGACAGCGGAAGCGGAAAAAGTGTTCTCGGGCAGATGCTGGCAGATGCCTTTGACGCTAACCTTTATCACGCAGACGACTATTTCCTTCCGCTGAAAAGAAAGACCCCACAGCGGCTTTCCGAGCCGGGTGGGAATATTGACTATGAGAGAATGAAGGAGGAGATAACGCTACCGCTGTCAAGAGGCGGGAGGGTCTCCTGCCGCCGGTACAACTGCAGTGAAGGCACGCTTACAGAATACACAGATATGCCTGACAAGAGAGTCAGCATTGTTGAGGGGGTGTATTCAATGCACAGAGAGCTGAGCATCAAAGGCTCGGTGCGAGTGCTCCTTACCTTATCCCCTGAACTGCAGAGAGAAAGGATCCTCAGGCGTAACGGAGAATTCATCCTTTCAAGATATGAAAAGGAATGGATCCCCCTTGAGAAGAATTATTTTGACTTCTACAGTCTCCGTGACAGCTGTGACTACGTATACAGAATAGAAGAAATTGACGGGGAGACGGTTTATTATGAAATGTGAGCTGTGTCCCAGAAGATGTGCCGTTGACAGAGACAAAGAGACGGGAAGATGCGGTGTTACAACAGACGTAAAGATCGCCCGTGCGGCTCTCCACATGTGGGAGGAACCTCCCATCTCGGGAGAAAGAGGCTCGGGAACAGTATTCTTTTCCGGCTGTCCTCTCGGATGTGTATACTGTCAGAACGCAGATATTTCGGGCGGAAGAGCCGGCAAGACTGTAACTGTTGACAGACTTACCGAGATAATGCTTGAGCTTGAGGAAAAGGGTGCGCATAACATCAATCTCGTCACCCCCACCCATTACGTACACGCGATAATCCCGGCGGTAAAGGCGGCAAGGGAAAAGGGACTGTCTCTGCCCATTGTGTATAACACAAGCGGATATGAGAGGGAGGGGATTATAGAAGCACTGGCTGGTACGGTTGACGTGTACCTTACTGATTTCAGATATATTTCCCCGGACATAGCAGAGCGCTATTCCGGAGCACGGGATTATCCCGACGTGGCACTGGATGCTATCAGAGCCATGGTCAGAACTGCAGGACAGCCTGTTTTCGATGAAGACGGGATGATGCAGAAGGGAGTTATCGTAAGACAGCTGGTGCTCCCGGGATATACCGAGGAGGCTATGGCGATAACCGATCTCTTATACCGTGAGTTCGGTGACTCGGTGTATTTCAGCATCATGAGTCAGTTTACCCCTACAGAGCATCTTGACAGAGAAAAATACCCCGAGCTCTGCCGTACCGTAACAGAAGAAGAGTATGACAGAGTGGCGGAGCATGCGGCGGATATCGGTATAACACAGGGCTTTCTCCAGGAAGGGGAAGCAGCCGATGACAGCTTTATCCCCCCATTTGATCTTGAAGGTGTATAAGATAAAACAGAAAAAGAGATAAGACCATAGGCCTATCTCTTTTTTGATTGTATAACGAATACCACGGGCTAAGCCCGTGGTTCGAAAAAGCTTTTAGCTTTACATAGTCCCCGCCGCAGCGGTAGCCTTCCCCAGCGGGGAAGGGGGACCACAGGAAATCCGAAGGATTTCAGTGGTGGATGAGGAG
>JAFQUL010000150.1 GCA_017408535.1 Clostridia bacterium | reverse complement strand
GAGGTTTGAGGGTGCATATAATAAAGCTATAACCTAAAATCGTAGTTGCACCCTCTCACGAAAATTTCCTCAGGTGAATACCTTCACCTGTTTTGCTAACGCAAAACCGTAAATTTTCCTATAGAGAGATCAAACAATGCAGGTGCATATAATAAGGCTATAACCTGAAATCGTAGTTGCACCCTCTTACGAAAATTTCCTCAGGTGATGAAATCACCTGTTTTGCTGACGCAAAAACGTAAATTTTCCTGTAGAGAGAAAACGTAAATCCGTAGGTTCTATGGGACAAAACACAAAATTTTATCCCGGGCAACCTACGGACGTGCAATGCACGCCCCTACCGGGTTAGTACGAAATTTGAAGATATATATCAAGCTTATAGGGACCGGCGTCCCTACAGGGTTTCATATCATTTTTTCGGCAGAATGATATTAAACGCACCGGGGATGACCGAAATGTCGGCGCTGTCTTTTTCTCCGCCCCATTCACCGTCAAGGGTGTATGACAGTTTTTCCTCAGAGGAAATGCTGACCGAATCAAGATGCTCAAGGATGATATTTCCGTCTGAAAGATCCTTCTTCGTCAGCTTCACGATAAGATTGTTAAGCTCCTGGCGGCTGCCCGGCTTCTTTATCACAAGCAGCTCAAGGAGACCGTCATTCATCCTGACGTCATCCTTCGGCAGACCGATGACTCCGCCGATGCTGGTGGTATTCGCCACCGCCGCAAAGAGCACCTCCTCGGTAATATCTATTCCCTTTCCGCGGAAGGTCATAATTCTGGGCTTTATCTCGGACAGCTCCTTTATTCCCTCAAACACGTATGACAGATGTCCAAAAATATTCTTTACGCTCTGTGGGGTAGAATAGGAGGTCTTGGTAAATGCTCCGCAGGAGGCTATATAAGTAAAATAACCGTCGCCGCAGAAGCATCCCGCATCAAGAGACTGTACCTCACCCTCGGCAATTACCCCGGCGGCCGCGGCAATGCTCTTCGGCAGACCGAGGGTAGCGGCAAAATCGTTGGTAGTGCCTGCAGGAATATAGCCGATGGGGGTGCTGTGTCCCCCGTCGATAAGCCCGGAAACCACCTCGCTGAAGGTACCGTCACCGCCTACGGCTACAACGGTAGAATATCCACCGCCCCTCTCTGCCGCTATCCGTCTTGCGTCTCCTTTGCCGCCGGTGATAGAGACAGAGACCTCGTACCCCCTCCTGCAGAATATCTCTGCGGCGGTAAAAAGCCCCCTCTTGCTCTTCATCTTTCCGGCAACGGGATTGACTATCATAAGAATATTGCCGCTTTTCATACAGTAACCCCCTTTTTATCATAAACTGACGTTACACATTATTATTGCATATTGAAGAAAACCGTGGTAAACTATTATCGGTATCATTCTGATCTATTTATACGAAACGGACGGAAAATATATATTATGAAAAACGTATTTATTACCGGCGGCTCACGGGGTATCGGTGCCGCCGCAGTCAGAGCCTTCGCCGCTCTCGGCATGAACGTGACCTTTACCTATAAATCGTCTCCGGATGCGGCAAGAGCCCTCTCTCTTGAGACAGGTGCTCTCGCCATCTGCGCGGATGCCGCCGACCCCACGGCGGTAAAAGAGGCGGTCCTCTCGGCAGAGGGACTCTTCGGTGCAACAGACGTGCTGATAAACAATGCCGGCATCTCCCGCTCCGGTCTTGTCACAGATATGACGGACGGTGAGCTCAGTGAGCTGTTCTCCGTCAACGCTCTCGGACCCATATACACGGTAAGAGCGGTGCTCCCCTCAATGGTTAGAAAAAAATCCGGGGTCATTATAAACGTATCCTCTATGTGGGGAGTAGTCGGTGCATCCTGTGAGGTGGCATATTCCGCCGCAAAGGCATCTGTCATCGGTATGACCCGTGCCCTTGCCAAAGAGGTAGGCCCCTCCGGTATAAGGGTAAACTGCATCGCCCCCGGTGTCATTGACACCGATATGAACTCCGGTTATTCAAAGGAGGATATGGCGGCCCTTTCCGCCGATACACCTCTCGGCCGCATCGGCACACCCGAGGAGATCGCAGAACTGATGGTATTCCTCGCTTCCGACAAGGCATCCTTCATCACCGGCCAGACTATCACCGCCGACGGCGGATTTGCGCTGTAGAAGAATAACGATACGCAGTAGGGGATGATAGCATCCTCCCGCAACCATTTTCCCGAAACCGCGCGTGACAAACGGGAGGCTGATAGAATCCCATACATATACACCGGCGAAATTCAGCAGATGGATTATCCTTTCTGCCGATTTTTATATTGGAATGATTACTGTACGGCGAGAATGGATATTCATACCAACTCCGTAGGGGAGGATATTATCCTCCCGCAACCATTTTCCCGAAACCGCGCGTGACAAACGGGAGGCTGATAGAATCCCATACATATACACCAACGAAATTCGGCAAATATGATTGTATTCTCTACCGATTCGTATTATAATGATGTAGGTGACGATTATGTATAATAAAAAAGAATTGCCAAAACGAAAACAAAACCGATTGAAAGGTTACGACTATGCCTCAAGCGGTGCATATTTCATAACGGTATGTACGAAAGATAGAAAAAATATATTTTGGGATAAAAGCCAACTCAACTTCGCAAAGGAGGATAGCATCCTCCCGCCTGATAGTGTACGATTATCGACATATGGAAAAATTACAGAAGAAGCAATTAATGCAATTCCCAAACATTATCCACACATTGAATTATTACAATATGTTGTTATGCCAAATCACGTTCATATGATATTACTCATTCCATATGATAACGGGAGGATAATATCCTCCCCTACGAGCATTTTGACGGCGGTTGGTCAGATGAAACGTCATGTGTCTAAAAAGGTCGGTGAGTCTATTTGGCAAAGATCATTTCACGATCACGTTATACGTGACAAAACCGATTACGAAACAATATCGAAATACGTCTATGAAAACCCTATCAAATGGCAATATGATTACTTCTACACAGAAGAATAGTCACATTGGTCTCACCATGTGATGCTTGTGTTTTATCTACAACGGAATAACCGAAAAAGGCAGACCTGCGTCTGCCTTTTCTCTATTGTCAGTTTTTAAGACTGTGTATCGGTGCGGGGATACGGCCGCCGCGGGCGATGAATTTCGAGGGAGAATATTCGTTGAGCTTGATAACGGGAGCATAACCGAGCAGACCGCCGAAGTCAACAACGTCACCGGGGTGCTTGCCGTAGGCAGGGATAACACGGACGGCGGTGGTCTTGGTATTAGCTACACCGATGGATATCTCGTCGGCGATTATGGCACTGATAACGTCGGCGGGGGTATCACCGTCAATGACTATCATATCAAGGCCTACAGAGCACACAGCGGTCATAGCCTCAAGCTTCTCAATAGAAAGTGCTCCTCTCTCAACTGCGGAGATCATACCGGCATCCTCGGAAACGGGGATAAAAGCACCGGACAGACCGCCAACGTGGGAGGATGCCATAACTCCGCCCTTCTTGACAGCGTCATTAAGCAGAGCAAGAGCGGCGGTGGTACCGTGAGCACCGCAGACCTCAAGACCCATCTCCTCCAGGATATGGGCAACAGAGTCGCCGATAGCGGGGGTAGGTGCAAGAGACAGGTCAACTATACCGAAGGGCACGCCGAGACGTCTCGATGCCTCAAAGGCAACAAGCTGACCCACACGGGTGATCTTGAATGCGGTCTTCTTTATAATATCCGCAAGGTGGCTGAAATCACAGTCGCCGCCCCGGGCAATAGCGGAGGAAACGACGCCGGGGCCGGAAACACCGACGCTGACCACAGCATCCGGCTCGCCCACACCGTGGAATGCACCTGCCATAAAGGGGTTATCCTCCGGCACGTTTGCAAATACCACGAACTTGGCGCAGCCGATAGAGTTCTTATCCTTGGTAAGGAGAGCTGCTCTCTTTACCGTGCGTCCCATCTCGGCAACGGCATCCATATTGATACCCGCCTTGGTGGTGGCAACGTTTACCGATGAGCAGACGAAATCCGTCTCGGCAAGCGCCTCGGGAATAACCGAGATAAGGTTGCTGTCCGCCCTTGTCGCACCCTTATGTACCAGTGCACCGAATCCACCGATAAAGTTGATGCCGAGAGTCTTTGCGGCACGGTCAAGTGCCTTTGCCGCACGGATAAACCCGTCGGGGGAAAGGGCGCCGCCGATAAGGGATATGGGGGTGACAGACACTCTCTTGTTGACTATCGGCACACCGTATTCCTTCTCAATGTCACAGCCGACCTTTACCAGATTTTCCGCAGTACGGGTTATCTTGTCGTATATTTTGTCGCAGAGGCGGTTCTCGTCCTCTGAAACACAGTCAAAGAGGGAGATACCCATGGTTATCGTTCTGATATCCAGGTTCTCCTCACGTATCATATTTATTGTTTCAAGTATATCCTTGGTATTGATCATTTCAGTAAAATGTCCCTTCTCCGATCAGATCTTGTGCATGGTATTGAAGATATCCTCGTGCATGGTGTGGATATCAAGGCCTGCCTCGTCCCCCAGACGGTTCATCTCGTCAACGAACTCGGAGAATGACATAGTAAGATTGTCTATCTCAACCAGCATCATCATCGCAAAATACTCTCTCATAACGCTCTGTGAGATATCTACTATATTTCCGCCAAGCTCTGAGCACTTAGTGCTGACCTTTGCTATAATACCCGTGGTGTCCTTACCGGTAACGGTGATAACTGCTTTCATAATAAAAATCCTTTTCCTTTATTTACCTCTTCGGGGATGATCCCCTTATATGATAATTATATAACAAAGTCGGCAAATTGGCAATAGCTCTGCCGACAAAATATCCCTATTTTTAAAAATTGATACCATTTTACAGAAAAAAGATTGAATTTGAAAATAAAGTATGATATAATGCTGTAAAACCATTTCACAAGCGAGGTATTATAATGAATAACGACTCCCCCAACTATGTGGAGCTGATAACTCCCCAGGTCGTCAAAGGCGGCTTAAAAGCAGTAAAAACATTAGTTCTCATCTCCTTCTGGCTTCTTCCCGTTATCCTTTTCTTCCTTGTTGCTACCTTCGTCCATGTCGGTATCGCGCTGGTTTGTGCTTTCGCATTCGTAACCATTGCACAGCTGGTTAAGCTTATCGTATGGCCCTACTTCGACATCAGAGAGTTCGAGTACATGGTAGACAAGGGTGTTATGTACGCTAACTTCGTTAAGGGTAAGAAGAACCGTCTTGCTCAGTCCGGTAAGCGTGATCTTGACCGTTCCATCACCACCAAGCTTGCTGAGTTCAGAGTTAAGGACTGTTCCCTTATCGCTCCCTACGAGGGTGAGTATAAGGAGAAGGCAGATAAGGTTGCAAACAAGATCGAGTGCTACAACGTTGGCAGCCCCGATGCTTACTGTGCTTTCTTCAAGAATGAGAAGGGCGAGGATTCCGTACTTATCTTCGAGGCGTTCAACCACTGCCTCAAGGTTATGAGAAGCTTCAACCGCGACGCTGTCGTAATGAAGGAAATGCGCTTCTGATCCCGCTACATAAACGGAATATTTTTTAGCTCCCCGACATATAATGTGTCACTTACACATTAGTCGGGGGGTCTTTTTTGTGCTGAAAAAGCTGTTTATACCCTTTTTTCTTCTGTCGCTTGTCATAACCTTTTCCGCCTGTAGCGGTGAGAGCGGGCCGATACTTGACACAAGGGACAGAAATATAGATCTTATCTGTACTCTTACCGTAGGAGATACGGTAAACACCCTTCACGTCACTCTTGCTCCCATGGCCGATGAAGAGGTACGTAAAGGGGAGATAGAGCTTCTCTCCCCAGATGAGCTGAAGGGGGTAAAGGTGCTGTTCGGCCATGATGGTACCTTTCTCTCTTACGGGGATATACGTATACCCATACCCACCGACTCCTTTTCCAGCGGCCTTCTGTCCTCGCTGTTTTCACTTTCCGACACGAACATAACCGCCGTAAGAGCCACCGCTGACGGCAACACTGAGGCCGAGGCACAAAATGAGAGAGGACGGTATATCATAACCCTTGACAAAAAAACGGAAAAGGTGTCAGAAGCATCAGGGGTATTTGACGGTCGGGAATTCTCCCTTACTGCAGAGGAATATATCGCAAGTTAAATCGCCCAAGAGGCAGAAAGGACAGTTATGGCAATAAAAATTTACGTGGATCAGGGACATAACCCGGTAAACCCCAACGCAGGAGCTGAGGGGAACGGTCTCCGTGAGCAGGATCTTATGTATCGGATAGGTGTTGAGCTGGCAGAGCTTCTGAGAGCGGACGGAGGCTATGAGGTACGGCTGTCAAGACCCTCACCCACCACACAGCTGGGGACAAATCTCGCCTCCAGCCTTGCCGCAAGAGTAAATGAGGCAAACGCATGGGGGGCAGACTACTTTATAAGTCTCCACGCAAATGCCGCCGCATCACCGTCTGCAGGCGGTACTGAGGCATACGTATTCTCGATCCCAAGCTCAGCCGCTTCCCTTGCACGGTCGATAACGGCATCTGTCTCTGACAGAGTGGGGATAAGAAACAGAGGTGTATTCGCAAGACCCTCTCTGTACGTGCTGAAAAAGACTCAGATGCCTGCAGTTCTTCTTGAGACTGCGTTCATATCAAATCCCTCCGAGGCGGCGCTTATGAGGGATGAGCCGGAGCTGTTTGCCTCGGCGATCTATCGTGGGATAAAGAATTATACCGGGGTATAGAGGCTATCCCGAGTCTCTTTCACCGTTCATAGGCTCGGTATATGACCGTCTGAGATCCGCGGCAAAGAATTCGTCTGTATCAAAGCTGCCGCTGTGCTCTTCCGGCATAAGGCGGAATCCGTATATCTCCCGAAGGAATTTATCAGGTGAGGGTATGTACCGTCCTCCCTCCTTCTGCCAGTTCTCGCACCTTTTCCATCGGCTGAGAAGGTCAAGCAGCTCGGCGGTGTCAAATATCCCCAGATCGTCAAACATCTGCCTTGCTTCAGAGACTCTGTATT